>CAZBEL010000193.1:0-3900 GCA_964490885.1 uncultured bacterium | reverse complement strand
CCAATTTATTATCATGGAGTATAACGGCGGTTCCTCTGATGAGAAACCGGTCGTCCTGGTAGGTAAAGGACTTACTTTTGATAGTGGCGGAATCTCTATTAAACCCGCCGCTAAGATGGACGAAATGAAATTTGACATGTGCGGGTCTGGCGTAGTGTTAGGCGTTATGAAGGCTGTTGCCCGAAGTCAGCCCGCCATAAATGTGGTCGGTGTGATCCCTTCTACAGAAAATCTAAGCGGTGCCAAGGCGTACAAACCGGGAGATATCCTGACTGCCTATAACGGCAAGACCATCGAAGTACTCAACACCGATGCCGAAGGGCGTCTTATCTTAGCGGATGCTTTGAGCTACGTGAGCAAGCATTATGAGCCAAAGTATGTCTTAGATTTTGCAACACTCACCGGGGCGGTCATCATTGCCCTGGGACACGTGGCCACTGGAATCATGGGAACGGATGAGGAATTGATCAAAGCCGTAAAAACCGCTTCCCGCAGGACGGGAGAACCCGTCTGGGAGTTTCCTCTCTGGGATGAATACTGTGAGCAAGTGAAATCCAAGGTGGCCGATGTGAAGAACGTAGGTGCAGAACGTCAGGCGGGAACCATTGCTGGGGGCGCTTTTCTAAAAGAGTTCGTTAAAGAAGGTATCCCTTGGGTCCATTTTGATATTGCCGGAACTGCCTGGAATGCCGAGAAAAAACCGTATTTGCCTAAGAAAGGGGCTTCCGGGGTAATGATTCGCTTGGTCTTGGATTTGCTGGGAATCTAAGCACTCATTCTTTTGCCATCTAAATAATATACTTCGATGACATCTCCAACACCCTCTCGTAAAGAAGCCCTGGAGTTGCTCTATCAATACACGCAGAGCGACTCTTTAAGGCGTCATGCCTTAGCTTTAGAACAGGTGATGCGCTGTTATGCTCGGAAATACGGCGCTGACGAAGACATTTGGGGTATTACTGGCTTACTTCACGACTTTGACTATGAACAACATCCCACCGCCGATGAACATCCTTATGCCGGGAATAAAATCCTGGAATCCCTGGGCTATAGCGACGAGATTCGGGAGGCGATCATGGGCCACGCCAACTATACCGGTGTCACACGTAAAAGCCTAATGGCCAAAGTGCTGTATGCCTGCGATGAGCTAACCGGGTTTATTTTTGCCGTGACTTACGTACGACCATCGAAATCTATTCAAGATGTGAAGGTTAAGTCTGTCACAAAAAAACTGAAGGACAAAAGTTTCGCCGCCAAGGTTGACCGCGCCGAAGTCGCCCAGGGAATCGAGGAACTGGGAGTTGATCGCGCCGAACATATTCAATTTATCATCGATGCTTTACGAGAAAAGGCAGATGTTTTAGGCCTAGCGGGAACCACCGCATAGTCATTCTCTGGAGGAGGAATTTTCATCGTTCGTTTTCGTGGTACCTAATGCTGTTTACTTGAATTCTATTTTGGAAATGGCTGCTTTGCCGTAGGTTTTAGCATGTCAATAACAGCAGGAATTCTACTATTTCTCATCGGTTTCGTCCTGGGGGGCATATTAGTATGGTTTGTCCGTCAGCGGGAAATTAAAATGGCCCAGGCTAGCGAAACGCGTTTACGGGATGTTTTCGGTACCCTTTCCAAAGAAGCTTTGGATCAGAATATCAAGACCTTGTTAGAAGTTGCCGAAAGCCGGTTCAATGATCTCTTAAAATCATCGGATACGCAGTTAGAAGAGAAGAAGAAACTCATCGATTCCAGTTTACAGGAAATGCGAACACAACTGGAAAACCTTACCAAGCAAACCCATCAATTGCACGGACAGATGATCGAATCCCGGGAGGGGCTGTCTCGCCTTGCGGATAGTACCGCCAAGTTGAATCAGGTATTATCCAGTTCCCAGGCTCGAGGGCAGTGGGGAGAGAAAATGGTGGAGGACATTTTGAACTTCATGGGTTTATTGGAAGGCGTCAATTACGAGAAACAGAGTCATGAGGGAACGGGCCGACCCGATTTTACATTTAACCTTCCTCAAGGTCGACGCATTAATATGGATGTGAAATTTCCCTGGAGCCATTATGCCACTTTATTTACCAGTGACTCCGAAGAGAACCGGGAGGGGGAGAAGAAACAGTTTTTAAGTGACGTGAGAAACCACATTAAAACTATTGCCCAACGAGCTTATATCGATCCTGCTGGGGGGACGGTGGATTACGTGCTCATGTTCATTCCTAATGAAGGAATCTACGCGTTTCTGAACAAGGAGGGTGGGGATGTCATCGATTTTGCTTTGAATAATAAGGTTGTCCTCTGTTCTCCCGTCACCCTGTATGCCGTCTTGTCTTTAATTCGTCAGGCAGTTCAGAACTTTCAGTTGGAAACCAGGGCCGGAGAAATCCAGGGTCTGGTACAGGCTTTCAAAAACCAATGGCTGAAATTTATTGGTAAATTAGATGCCCTAGGAAAATCCCTGGCGGCTGCTCAAAACCATTTTAATGAACTACAACGTACTCGAAGCAAACAGTTAGAAAAGCCCATGGATAAAATCCTAGATCTCCAGTTAGGGGATAAATCAACACCACCCCAGTTGTCCGATAAAGATGAGATTTCCTAAGCTCTTAGTTATTCTATTCTTTTTTCTCCTGGCTTGCGTGGGGCCGCCAGAACCGCTGGATGGCTTAATCGAAGATTTACCGGCCGTTGTAAGTACTGAGAGTGTGTTCAGCTTTTCCTTAAAAGGGAACCGGTTTACGTTTGATGAACGCTATATTTTAGCGTTAAAACTTGATTCTACGTCGGTATTGAATACAACCTTGACGGTATCCGACTTCGCTAGTACTGATACGGTATTTATTACCGTAAAAAACGAAGCCGATTCAGTTTTGAATTTCTGGGAGGTCACCAGCAACTGGGTTGAAGTCCGAGTCGATTCCCTGAGCACCGATGTGAGTCAGTATCCAAAAAAAGTACTTTTCAGGGGCCAGGATTTCAAAGGTGTTCTTCAGTATTTATTGGTTAAAAAGTAGACTTTAGTTCTCTTCCCATGCTGGGCAGAGGAGCTTCTTATAATCACACCAGTCGCAATGGAACCCCTTCTTTGGGTTAAAGTCCTGGTTCCAAATCCCGTCTCTTATTTCCTTTATTTTTTCCCGGGTCGCTTCCAAATCCTCCGGTGAGAATTGGCAGGTTTCCCGGGGATCGTCTTCCGATCGTAGATAGTAGAGTGTAGCCGATTCCGGTAAGCCTCCGAAGGGCACTTCGGGATGGAGATAGAGGTAGAGGCTATAGATTGCCAGTTGGAGGTTTTTCTTAGCTCGTGTTCTAGTTTTTCCGGTTTTGTAGTCCACAATTTGATAACCGTGCTCCCCTTTATCAATGCGGTCGATTTTACCGGTAATTGTCACCTGATCGACCTCAAAAGAAAAACGTAACTCCCGGGCCTTCACCGAAGGGGGATTTTTTTGATAATGGCTAAAATAGCGACGTAAAATTTCTTCTCCCTGTTTTCTAAATTCTATCTCCCTAGCGCGATAATCGAAAGCCTCCGATTCCCAGTAAGTTTCCAGTAATGCCAGTAAGTGTTCTTCTGTTTGAGGTTGATCTGGTTTATGGAATTCTTCTAAAACACGATGAATGATCGTCCCAAAGACTAACTGGGGCTTGCTAATGGCTTCTGGAATTCGGTCGATATGAGCCAGTTGGTATTTTAAGGGACACTCCAAATAGGTCTCCGTAGCGCTAGTCGACAGGTGTAATGGATAAGGGGCAGTGCGTTCTAATTTTTCTGGTAGATGTTTCTTTAACTCCTGTTCCCAAGGTTCATTTCCCCATTCTATTGGTTGTCCTCGTTCCATGGCCGTCAACCGTTCTAAGATCAACGTATATTCGTGTACCTTATCGAACTGATTCTCT
>CAZBEL010000192.1:0-3928 GCA_964490885.1 uncultured bacterium | reverse complement strand
CATTAAGGTGGGGACTCTGAGACTCATTACCGTCTGGCCTTTTCCTGAAACACGCATCCAGGAGTTGGCTAAAAAGGTGCAGGCTTTTGTGGTCCCCGAGATCAACATGGGGCAGATTTCCCTGGAAGTGGAGCGCTGCTGCCAGGGCCAGGCAGAGACTATTTTAGTTCCCCATGCAGGTGGTTGGGTGCACGATCCCCAGGATATTCTTAACGCCATAACTACGAGTGTCTCATGAGTGAACCGACGGCTCCTTACACAGAAACCTTAGATATTCCCCAGCCTCCTGAACCGCTTCAGCACCCCATGGAGCGTTTTCTGCGGTCGGAGCGCCTGCCACATATCTGGTGCTCTAACTGCGGCATTGGGACAAACCTCACGGCCTTCATTTCAGGACTGCAGAAATCTGGATTAGACCCTAAAAAGGTAGCCGTGGTGTCGGGGATTGGCTGTTCCGGTCGTGCGGCGGGGTATTTACGCCTGGATTCCTTTCACACGACGCATGGTCGGGCGATACCTTTTGCCACGGGACTGGCTTTGGGAAACCCAGAATTAAAGGTGGTTGTCATTAGTGGGGATGGGGATATCGTGGCCATTGGCGGGAACCATTTTATCCATGCTGCCCGGCGGAATGTAGATATGACCATTATTTGCATAAACAATTTCAACTACGCCATGACGGGTGGCCAGGCGGGTCCCACCACACCCATTGAGGCCAATGCCTCCACGGCGCCTTATGGGTGCTATGAGTTTCCCTTTAACTTGCCTTTCTTAGCAGAATCCAGTGGGGCGGTGTACGTGGCTCGGTGGACGGCCCTGCATATTCGCCGCCTGGCCAACTCGGTGGCAGAAGCCCTGTTAAAACCTGGTTTCTCCTTCATCGAAGTGGTTTCCCCTTGTCCCACTCTCTACGCTCGCCGTAATCGCCTGGGCACCGGTTTGGATTTGATGAAATTCTACCACGACGAAGCCGTGATTCAACACGGCGCCAATACCCGGGAAGTGGACATCGAATATCAAAAGCGTATCGTGGTGGGAAAATTCGTGGATAAGGATAAACCTTCCTTTACGGAAAGTCGGAACGACTTTTTAAAGAAAAAACTAGGTGAGAAATTTATTCCTTTCCAGGGTCCAAAGACCCCTGCTAAGGCAGCCTAATAGTATTTTTAAAAGGACATCTATTGCTAATCGGAATGACGACACTGAGTAACAACGAATTGAGAACTGGGCAACCTGCAAGTTAGGATCAGCTAATGGATATTCGTTTTTCAGGATTCGGCGGTCAGGGGATCATCAAAGCGGGGACATTAATCGGTAAAGCCGCTTCCCTTTACGATGATAAGTATGCTACGCTCACCCAGAGCTTCGGTCCCGAAGCCCGGGGGGGTGCTTGTTCGGCCCAATTGGTGGTAGACAATGAGCCGGTGTACTATCCTTACATCGCTCGACCGGAGATTCTGGTGACTATGAGCCAGGAAGCCTATGAGAAGTTTGTGGACGAATTGGTACCGCAAGGCATTTTGCTTACTGATAGTGACTTAGTTAAACCGGCTAAAGTGCGTAAAGATGTCCAGATGTATTCTGTACCCGCTACCCGTCTGGCCGAGGAAATGGGCAACCGGATCTTTGCCAACGTGATCATGGTGGGGTTTTTTACAGCTGTAACTAAAGTTGTAAGCCCGGAAGCGGTAAAGCAGGCCCTCCCTGGCGCCGTACCCGAACGGTTTTTAAAAATAAACATCACTGCTTTTGAAAAAGGCCATGATTTTGGCCTAGAACTGTTGAAACAGAAAGCTGAAGATCCAGCTTTGGTGGAATAACCTATTGGAAGATCACTAATATAGTCATTGTCCATGGCAGCAACAGGTCACTCCACTCCGTCCCAACCGACTATTCGTGGTAAAGTCTTCGACCTGGATTTAAAGAGCCTGCCTTCCCAGCCACTCCGCATTCAACAGTTAGATCCTTCCCCCTGTACTCAGGCCTGTCCCGCAGGGGTGAATGCCAAGTCTTACGTTTCCCTCATAGCCGCCGGCAAGTTCCGGGAAGCCCTGGAGGTGGTTCGAGAACGCAATCCCCTACCGGGAATCTGCGGCCGAGTCTGTACCCATCCTTGTGAAGATTTCTGTACCCGCAAGGAGATTGACGCCCCGGTAGCCATCTGCCACCTCAAGCGTTTCATTGCTGATTATGAACTATCCCATCCCCAGACGAAACCTAAGAAAATCCCCCAGACCCGTGAGGAAAACGTGGCCATCATCGGTTCCGGCCCCGCGGGACTTACGGCAGCCAATGACCTTATTCGTCAGGGATTCGGCGTTACCATCTTCGAAGCCGCACCGCGACCGGGAGGCATGTTGGTGGCTGGGATTCCCGCTTTTCGTTTACCCCGGGAGATCGTGGAATATGAGATCAATATGATCAAGCGTCTGGGGGTAAAGATCAAAACACGTCGTCCGATCCGCACCCGGAAGGCATTTCAGAAATTGTTGACCGCCGGATTTAAAGCGGTCTTTATTGCCGTCGGGGCGCACCAGGGCAAGAAACTGCGTATTCCCGGGGAAGAGGAGTTAACCGGTGTATTAGATTGCGTGGAATTTCTGCGGAAAGTGAATGCTGGTGAAGAAATCTCCGTAGGCGAGAAAGTGGTAGTCATTGGAGGGGGTAATTCCGCTATTGACGCCGCGCGTACAGCCTTACGCCTAAATACAAAAGAAGTGTACATCGTTTATCGCCGCTCTCGGAAGGAGATGCCGGCGATTCCCGAGGAAGTGGTGGAAGCCGAGAAGGAAGGGGTTAAAATTCACTTTTTAGCTACCCCGGTACGTCTCATAGGCAAAGGGGGGAAGGTCGCGGGGATGGAATGTATAAAGATGAAGTTAGGTAAACCTGATGAGAGTGGTCGCCGCCGCCCGATTCCCATCGAGGGTTCGGAGTTCATCATCACAGTAGATACTATCATCCCAGCCATTAGTCAACAACCTGAACTTCCCTTTGTCGATCAGGAATCGGGGTTAAACCTGACCCGCTGGAACACCCTGGAAGTGGACTCCGAAACGCTGGCCACGAGCGTACCCGGCATTTTTGCGGGTGGCGATGTGGTCACCGGACCTAACACCGTTATAGACGCCATGGCTCAGGGGCACCGGGCTGCGCGGTCCATCATGCAGTACCTCAACGGGGAACCTTTGAGTCCTGAAACGCCTCCCCCGTTCCCACCCGAGTACGAAATTCAAGTTCCTGACGACCTCCGTGAGCCGACCCGACGGGCGGATTGGCCCATGCAAGCCGCTGAAGAGCGACGACGGAATTTTGAAGAAGTGGAAGGCGGGTTTGACGAAGCCACCGCCATGGCGGAAGCGCAACGTTGCCTGCGTTGTGGCCCCTGTTATGAATGTGACATTTGCGTTCCCGAGTGTGGAAAGGAGATAACCTTGTTTACTCCGGCGGGTACGAACCAGGAAAGCTGGTTACGCATTCCTCCGGAGAACAAACTATCCATCCTTGACCAGGGACCATTATCCGGCCAGCTGCGCCATAATAAAAGTACCTGGGATATTGAGCTTTTCGGAACGACCCCCACCGTCCGTGCAGATTACTGCCGGGGGTGTGGTGATTGCGTGGCTGTTTGTGAATACCAGGCGCCCATGCTCATTCCGTTCGGTAACGAAACCTCTGTGGCTACGATCGATCCTTTACTTTGCCGGAGTTGCGGTACCTGTGTAGCTGTGTGTACTCCCAATGCCATTATCCCTCGTTATCACACGTCTGACTGGTACTTGCAAAAACTGGAAAAGTTGGATGGGGAAAAAACCAACATTGTGGTATTCTCTTGCCACTGGAATGGGGCTGTGTTCAATGGTCACGCCGGCAATGGCTTGGCCATGCCCGAGGCTAATATTATTTATGTGAACTACCACAACCCCCC
>CAZBEL010000191.1:0-3932 GCA_964490885.1 uncultured bacterium | reverse complement strand
TTTCACTGGTGGAAAGGGACTGGGTCTTTTCTCCAGAGCTGGTTCTTCCGTCAATCCCATCGACGCCAGCACTTACCCAGGCGACACCCAGGCCCGCCGTAGGAGGTAAGTGGGTAGCAAAACTGGTCGTGATGAAGCGTCGGTCCAGGGTCAGGAAATGATAGCTGAAAGAGGCTTGTTTAGATGGTAAAAAGGCCACCCCGGCGGGGTTATGGTAGGCCGTAAAGCCGTGATCCAGTTCCGCTGTAAAACCACCACCCATGGCCATGGATCGGGCGGTTGTACCAAGGCGTAAAAAGGCACCCGAGTAACCAGCATGATCCGCAGCTTGTACCTGGAATTGAAGCGCAAAGAGAAACAGAATGGCCCAGCTTCGCTGAAATAACAATCTTCTGGTGTGTAACATCGTTATTTCACCACGATCAGTTTCAACCAATGATTGGAAGGAGTTTCGGCCAGGGTTTTCGAGAATTTTAGGTTAATAAAGTATACTCCATTGTCCACCAAGCGACCCAGAAAATCGCGGCCGTCCCATTTTAGTGCACCGGCAGTAGCCGACTGGCGGTTGTATTTTTCAAAGTACACTTTTTCCATGGCGAAGTTGTAGACGTGTAATTCTACGATAAAAGAGGCCACGGGACCGGTGTGGAACCGAACGTAACCTTCCCCGTTGAGCACGTTGTGTGAAAGGGGTGAGAAGGGGTTAGGATAGGCATAAACTTCCAAGGAATCGTAGTTTGCTCGGTAGATGGTCCAGGCGCTACCGTGAAGGTCGGTGGATCGGGCGAGTCCGTCAAGCGTTCCAATCCAGAGTAAGTCGTTGGTCCCGTAAACATGGCGTTTGTCCAACGCAACGGCCAGTACTTCGTTGGCTAAGATTTCATCCCCGTTCAGAGCCACGAGTTGCTTGGCAGGCTTGAATTTGGCCCAGGTGTTGCCATCGATGGATTTCCAGAGTCCGCTCTCGGCAGCCGCAAAAATAAGAGGGTCACCAGACGTGCTGGCAGTAAGGTTGTACACCCGTTCCCCCAATAAGGTGGAGTACCAGGTAGGTCCATCGTTCAAAGTGTAGCTGACCCCTCGTTGCTCACCGGCGATGTCAGAATTCACCGTGGCAGCCCAGATGATTCTCTGATTACCTTCGCGTTGTAAGGACAAGCCTACGACGAAGTTGCCTGAAAGGCCATCTTGAGGATAAGCGTAATGTTCCCAGTTCACACATCCCCGCGGTCCCATGATCCCCCGGTTAACCCCATTAGCTGTGCCCACCCAAATCGTGTCGTTATACGTTAGAATAGAGAAAGCCTTGTGGTTGTGATTCCCCCCATCTTGCGGATCTCGGGGATTCAGGTAAAAGTCTTTTAAAACGTTTTGATTCCCGATCATTTCATAGGCTTCAACATCGCAGGTAGCTAATTCGGCTTGATTATCCATGGGGAGGGGTACTCGTTCCCAACTACCGTCAGAGAGTTTGTAACGACGCAACCCCCCCGCCCAACTGGCTGTCCAGAGGTAATAGACATCCACCCATGCCCCTGTTTCCGAGTAACCCCCACTAAAAGCCATGTCGTAAGTCACATTCATCTGAGGGACGGTGATGGGTAACGCAGCAACAAACCCGATATCCCCGAAAGGAATCGTGTCTGCATCTACTACATCCGTTGGTTGGTCATAGTAGAGCCAAGTGACAACCGAATCGGTGGAGTTCGTTGCGTAGACGATCCCGTTTCCTATGGGTACGTCATCTTGCACAGTTGCCAGGGCTACGAATAACCGGTTGCCTGCTGTGGCAATAGCCGAAATGCCTCCCTCGGGGAGGAGTTGGGTAAGGCTGTTATTAGTAAGATTGGTAGTTGTCTTAAAAGTTTGAATCGTCACTGAATCCCGCAAAACCGAAAGTCCTTTCCCAGTTCCCAACCAAACCAGAGAATCGCTCTGTAAACGGATTTCGGACACAACGTTACTAACTAATCCGTGTTGTCGGAGACTATCGGTAGCCTGGCTTCGCAAGGCGTAGCGGGTAGGGACAATACGAAGCGGTTGTGCGAAGATCAACCCCCCGAGCAGGAGTAGCAATAGGGTACGCCTCATTCTATAATTACCAGCTTATGCGTAAAAGGGTCAGAGACGATACCGGAATAGTCCCGGGCGTAGAAAATAGCATGATAGGTTCCAACGGGGTTGCTGTGGTCGATGGTAATCAACCGGGAGAATTTGCCATCGGAGGCCACTTCGTCCCACAAGTACATTTCAGAGACTGTCTTTCCATCGTCGTATAAAGAAATGGGGCTTCCGCTGGAAAAGGTACCATCTGGTTTCTGAAACATAAGGTAGACGGTCTGGACGTCCTCAATTCCGTTAGGGTCGGTCACTTCCACAATCATGGGGCTAATGGTGAGACTATCTGGTCCAGGGAGGCGCATGGTGTCGGGCATGCTTACACTAAGGATCACCGGACCGAAATTAGTTACGGAGAAAGAATCTACTTTCGATTGGATGCTCCCTCGATAATGAGCTTTGATTTTCACGTAGACAAGCCCGCTATCTGTCGCTGAAAGCGTGTGACGTAAAATGCTGTCACTATTAGCTACCTGTGTAGCCCAGAGGTCATCATCACGGAGAATATCCCCGTGGGTCCCATCATCATAGAGCGTGAGAGTATCAGCGATGGAGGAAGTATCACTACCGAACCATAAGGCTTGAACGGAGTCCAGGATGGTATTCTGGTATTTGGGTTCAACGGAAGCGGCTATATATATACGACTGGCACCTTGCTGAAAATCGAACTGGATATAGGCAATAGCGGTGATAGTTTCATTTTTATCGGTCGGCCCCAGGCAACCGACAAAAAAGGCTACCGTGCTAAGGATGAATAAATACCGCATGGGAGTAAAATACTGAGGATATCTCATTTAATACCATAAATATGATGGACTAATAACGTTCCTACCTGTTGCAAGCTTGCAGCAGAGCAATTCCGGGGAATATCTTCTCGGGTGTGCCAGTAATTTACTCCTTCGTAAGGATATTGAAAGTCGATGATGTCCACTGCCGGAATACCGGCTACTTCATACAAAGGGACATGGTCGTCGAAGATGGTGCTTTCGATGTGATTTTCAAATGCGGGGAGCTCCAACTGGCGCGCTAGGGACCAGAGATGTTTTACCAGGGTGGGATTCTGACGAAAAGAATAGCGTTCAATGGGGAGTTGTAAATAGGCATCCCCTACCATATCCAGGATGATCGCCGCTTCTGGTTTTGGCTCCGGGACATGCCTTGCAAAATATTGCGATCCCTGGGCGAAGGTTCGTGGATCACCACGGGCACCTAAATCCTCACCATCGAAAAAGGCCAAGGTAATGCCTACAGGAGGCGGTGTTTGTTTAAAAATGTGTGCAAGTTCAAGGAGTACAGCCACACCGCTCGCGCCGTCGTTGGCTCCAATGATGGGGCGTTTCTGCCAGGTGGGGTCCGGGTCCTGATCAGCCCAGGGGCGTGTGTCCCAGTGAGCCCCTATAAGGAGCTGCCGGGGAGCCTTTCGATTGAATTGAGCAATGACATTAGTTAGTTGATAAGTTTTCCCCTCCACGATTTCCGTATACTCAAAGGATTGATAGAACAAAGTATCCGCCAGGGGCGTTAATTGCTCGGTGAGGTAGTTCAAACCTGCCTGGTATCCTTGGGAGCCGGGGTTGCGGGGACCGAAAGCACACTGCTCCTGTAACTTTTGGAAGGCTCGTTCACCGTCGAAAGGGGGATAGGAAGTACCACAACCATAGTTCACCAACACCAAGACAAATCCGAGGAAAAAACGTGTTAACACTTCACCATCACCCACTAATCGCGATATTCACATCAAACCCGAAGTCGCGGTCGATCTTCCGTCCAGTTGTTTCTGTCTTGTTTTCGCGGTATTCATAGACTATTCCCCC
>CAZBEL010000190.1:0-3940 GCA_964490885.1 uncultured bacterium | reverse complement strand
ATTATGTACGGAAAAATGATCTGATTATTCTCAACAATACCAAGGTTTTCCCCGCCCGGCTCTACGCCACCAAAGATCGCACCGATGCCAAGGTGGAAGTTTTTCTGCTGCGGGAGTTGGAGAATGATCTATGGGAGGTGATGGTGCGGCCCGCACGGAAAGTGCGCATCGGGAATAAGTTAATGTTTGCCAAGAATGTGCACTGCGACGTGATTGACAATACCATTTCCGGGGGACGCGTGGTGCGTTTTGAGTATGAGAATGATAACATTTATGACATCATTGACCGCATCGGAACCTCCCCGTTGCCACCCTATATCAAGCGCCCGGCCAATCCCCGGGATAAGGTGCGGTATCAGACGGTCTTTGCCGATAAGCGTGGGGCCGTTGCCGCCCCTACTGCGGGACTTCATTTTAATACCAGTTTGATGGAAAAATTGAAGGCTAAGGGCGTCAAAATTGCCTATGCTACTCTGCACATTGGGTTAGGAACCTTTCGCCCTGTGCAGGTGGAGGATTTGAACCGGCACCAGATGGATTCGGAATACTTCGAAGTGTCGCCTCAGACAGCCCTGGCCATTAACGAAGCCAAGAAAAAGCGCCGCAAGGTCATCGCCGTGGGAACCTCCACCGTCCGTGCCCTGGAAACGGTAGTGGTCTCCGGGTTCCAGGTGACCGCCAAACGGGGTTGGACGGATAAGTTCATCTATCCTCCCTACACCTTTAAGATGGTGGATGGCATGATTACCAATTTCCATCAACCGAAAAGTACACTCTTAATGATGGTGTCGGCGTTTGCCGGACGTAACCTGATCATGCGGGCCTACCGGGAAGCCAAGAAGCACAATTACCGCTTCCTGAGCTATGGCGACGCCATGCTCATTTTGTAGGTACAGTTCTCATTGTTCCTCTACCCATTGTAAAGGGCAGGGAGAGGCCTATTCTGGTGTTCACTAATAAGTTTCGTTTAAAATGAGGGAGTCTAATTCCCAAGACAATACCTTTAAGGTGGGAGTGGTTCTGCCGGCAGCAGGTGAAGGTCGGCGTTTTGGTGAAGCGAAACAATTTCGCTTGTTGGGAAAGCGCCCCCTTCTTTTTCATGCCCTCCGACCCTTCCTGGAAGAGGCCTACGTTTATGAAATTGTGGTAGTGGTGCCCCAGGAGAGAGTTAAACAAACTGAACGAGAGTTGCGCTCACTTACCCGAGCCAAAGCAATCCACGTTGTCCCCGGTGGGCCCCGACGCCAGGATTCAGTTTACCAAGGGGTAAAGGTTCTTTCTGCAAAGTGTAATTTGGTGTGCATTCACGATGCAGCCCGACCATTCCTAACTCCTGCGATGATCCAGCAAACTGTGGTTGCCTGTGAAAATTTTGATGGGGCTGTGGTAGCCGTACCCAGTCGGGATACCGTGAAACAGGTGGATAGGCTAACCCACCAGATTAAAACAACACTCCCCCGAGAGACCATCTGGCTGGCTCAGACGCCCCAGACCTTTCATCGCAAACCCCTGGAAAAGGCTCTACAACAGGCTGGGCAATCGGGACTTATGGTGACAGATGAAGCCATGCTCCTGGAAGAGTTGGGGTATTCCCTCACCATCGTAGAAGGGTCTTCCATGAATGTGAAAATTACCACACCGGAAGATTGGGGTCTGGCCCAGTACTACTACCAGCAGCAGTTTTCCACCACACCCGACGCTTCCGAGGCACAATGACTATTACCGGGATAGGATTTGATGTTCATCGTTTGGTGACCGGTCGCCGATTGGTGATTGGCGGGGTGGAAATTCCCTCCGAAGCGGGTTCGCTGGGGCACTCCGACGGAGATGTGCTTTTACACGCCATGGTGGATGCTATCTTGGGAGCGGCAAATTTGGGGGATATAGGCACCTGGTTCCCCAGTGATGATCAACGCTGGAAGGATGCCGACAGCAAGCAGTTTTTGGCCACGGCCATGGAGAAGGCCCGCCAGGAGGGATTTGAGCTGGATCATCTGGATAGTATTGTTTTGCTCCAGAAACCAGCCTTGCGCGATTTTATCCCCCAGATGCGGTATCTCATCGCATATACGCTGCAGGTGGACGAGTCGTGCATTTCGATCAAGGCTACCACCACGGATCGGTTGGGGTTCATTGGTGAGGGACGCGGCGTGGCGGCCCAGGCTGTAGCTACCCTTTCCAAACCCTGAATTAATGAATCAAATCACTGTTTCGGCCCCGGCCAAAGTCAATATCGGCCTACGAGTACTTAACCAGCAGACGGATGGCTACCATAATCTCCACACCATCTTTCAGGAATTGGCGTATCACGATACGATTACACTTATCAAAAGACCCCAAGGATGGAAGTTTACGTCAAGCGTTCCCTGGGTTCCAGCCGATGAGACCAACCTATGTATTCAGGCCTACCTCCTCATGAAAGAACGTTTTCCGTCTCTGCCAGGTGTTGAACTTGTTCTTCAGAAGCACATTCCAGCTCAGTCTGGTCTGGGGGGTGGCTCCAGCGATGGGGCTGCAGTACTGAAGGGGTTGAACCGTTTATTCGCTTTGGAGTTAACGGATGAAGTTTTAGAAGAATTGGGGCGGGAATTAGGGGCCGACGTGCCTTTTTTCATTCGTGGGGGGACCCAATTGGGTGAAGGTATTGGGGATCGTTTGACTCCTTTGCCGGTGGGAATTAGTGGCACCTATCTGCTGGTAATACCGGAGATTTCTATTCCGACTAGATGGGCTTACGAAGCCTTAAAAAAGCCTTTGGAAACGCCCGGGGAAAAACCTAATTTTGCCGACCTTCTGAAAAGGGATCCGATTCCCTTTCCGCTATTTGAGAATGATTTTGAACAGGTGGTTTTTTCCGCACATCCAGAGATTGGGTTGGTCAAGGATCAACTGCTCCGTCAGGGAGCCTATTTTGCCAGTCTGTCGGGGAGTGGCTCGACTGTGTTTGGAATCTTCGCCGACGATACCCGTGCCAAGCGGGCCCAGGCGCATTTTTCACCACAGTACCAAACCGTTCTCACCCACCCCGTCTTTTCCTGATCCTCCTTTTCACTACCGGTCTATCGAATAATCACATCGGTAAGCGGCTTACCGCTAACCTCTCTGGAACCGTGCCGCCGAAAAACCAATCTTGGGGAGTCGTCTAAGGGTAGGACAACGGGTTTTGGTCCCGTCAGTCGGGGTTCGAGTCCCTGCTCCCCAGCAAAGGAATATGGCTAATCAAATAAAAATCTTTTCCGGGCGGAGTAATCCAGCCCTGGCCCAGCGCATCGCCGATTATATTGGTATTCCTCTGGGGTCCATGACGATCAAGAATTTTGCCGACGGTGAGTTATGGATCAAGTTCGAGGAAAATATTCGGGGTTGCGACGTTTTTCTGGTCCAGTCTACCAACAGCCCGGCCCAGAATATTCTGGAATTGACCCTCATGCTGGATGCTGCCGTGCGCGCTTCGGCGGGTCGTGTGACCGCGGTGATTCCCTATTTTGGTTATGGCCGCCAGGACCGGAAGGATCAGCCCCGTGTCCCCGTATCGTCGCGGGTCATGGTGGATATGTTCACTGCCGCCGGGGCCAGTCGTATTATCAGTATGGATTTGCACTCCACCCAAATTCAGGGGTTTGCCAATATTCCCTTCGACCACCTGTACAGCCGCATGGTCTTTTTGGATGCTATCGGGGAATTGGGATTGGAACCCAGCGAAGCAGTGGTGTTAGCTCCTGACATTGGCTCTACACGCATGAGTCAGGCCTATGCCAAACGCTTGGGGATGAATTTTGCCCTAATTGACAAGCGGCGTTTTGCTCCCAATCAGGCGGAGGTGGTTCATCTCATTGGGGAATTGAGAGGGAAAGATGTGCTCATTATTGATGACATGATCGATACGGCTGGCACCACGGTGAATGCCGCCCAGAAGGCCATGGAAGAGGGTGCCCGGTCA
>CAZBEL010000189.1:0-3945 GCA_964490885.1 uncultured bacterium | reverse complement strand
ACCATGGTATTGACTAATTCCAAAGGTAAAACCCGAACGAACATTATTCACACCGTATCAAAAGATGGTGGTGAGAAGCAGATCATTTGGTTTCTGTCCCCTCCTGACGATCGCGGAGTGGCTTTCCTTAAAATCGAGCACCAAGATCGTGAGGACGAGATGCGGTTATGGCTCCCTGCGTTCAAAAAAGTCCGCCGCATTTCCTCGAAAAAGAAAGGCGATGCCTTCATGGGGTCCGACCTTAGTTATGAAGATCTTACCAATCGAGATTTAGAGGAGAACGAATATCGCCGCCTAGATGACGAAACCGTAGAGGGAGAAGCGTGTTACGTATTGGAGGTCACCCCAAAACCAGTAGCCCAATCCACTTACGCACGCCATGTAAGTTGGATTGTGAAAGATGACCTCACCATATTGAAAGAGGATTCCTATGACCGCAGTGGTCGATTGAAAAAGAAAAAGACATTTCGCTACACCAAACTGAAATCCTATGATTTGCCGAAAGAGATTTTTGTAGAAGACGTCCAGAAAAAACACACCACCCGTCTCACTTTCGATCACATGGAAGTGGATACTGGCGTGAAGGAGTCTTTATTTCAGGAAAAAAACCTGAAACGCCTTCCCCGTTGATGAGCATAATCAGGGATTAAAATTCAAAACATTTCATCGAGACATTTAAGGAGTTCACCGTTAACATGACCAAAGTTAGTAGCCAGAAATTGTTAGATATGATCCAGGTGCAGCCGGGGGCCGTGGTGAGCAAGACCATCCTTAAGAAAAAGCAGGGTACGGTGACCCTTTTTGCTTTTGATGCCGGCCAGGCTTTGAGTGAACATACGGCCCCTTTCGAAGCCTTGGTATACCTCCTCACCGGTGAGTTGAATCTGACGATTGGTGGGGAGGACCATAGACTAACTGCTGGTGAGATGATTGTGCTTCCACCACAAGTTCCCCACGCCCTAGAAGCAGCGACCGCCGTGAAATTTTTATTGATCATGATCCGGGATTCATCCAAACCAGAATGAAAAGGAAAGTAACCATGCGCTCCACCATCGTCATTTTTCTCAGTGCAAGTATGCTTTTGGCCCAGTTCGGTTTTACGGCGAAAGTTCAACCTTATGATCTGTATCGCCTTTCGGACTACTCGGAAATTTCCCTTCCGTTTCGTCTGGCGGAACTCACTGCCGATTATTCCTGGGGAAACTGGGATCTAAAGACCAACACCGCTTTAGAGTATCGCTGGTCTAACGGGGAGTATGATGTGGATTTCCGGGAATATTATCTGGTGTATTATCCGTCTTTTGGTGAAATTAAACTGGGAAAGCAAATCTTTGCCTGGGGTGCCGCGGACGGGAATAATCCCACGGACAACCTGAATCCGTACGACTATTACTATCTGTTTGAAATGGGGTCTGATCGTAAGATTGGTCTCCTCTCCCTTGCGGCTAATTTGTATTTTGATAATTGGAATCTGGAACTGGTCCTTTTACCGAAACACGAGGCCACCCGAATGCCCTACGGAGAGAAAGACTTTCCCCTTTTCGACATGGAGGAACCCAGTTCAGATCTCATCAAGGAAGTGGATGGATTTATCGAACGTGGCGTGCGAGGCGAGATTCAATTGGCGAATAGCGACGTATCCGTCTCTTTTTTCGACGGCTATGACCGTTCCCTGAGCCTTTTAGGGATCACGTGGGGATATCCTGGGCCACCACCGATTCCCACTTTCGGCTACCGACGGACACAGGTAATAGGAGCTGACTGGGTTACGTTCTGGGGAGCAGTAACCCTACGAGCAGAAGGGGCCTTGTTCAAGACCGAGAACCAGGATAAAAGTGCACAAATACCATTGGAGACCAAGGCTACTTATGCCCAGTATGTTGTGCAGATAGAGATCGATGCGCCTTCAGATATCAAAATCAACGGTCAGTTCCTGGGTAATAGGGTTATTGATGTCGAGGGATTTACTCTTGATGTTCTAACATCCTCTCCCGTATCCCTTACCAAAGACAATTTCTTTCCCGGGTTAGGTACTCCTTTTGCCATGTTTGCGGAAAAAGGACTCTTTCTAGGAGTTACCGATCAGTTAATGGACAATCGTCTGGAAGTAGAATTAAGCGTTTTTAAGGATTTGGAGGAAAAAGGGGTAATGATGGGTACGAATATATCCTATTCTTTCAACGATCATTTAGCGTTAGATACGCGCGTCACCAAATTCATCGGCGAAGAAGGGAACCTGGAAAATCCCTTCACCCGCTTGGAGGACTTTTCCCACATCATGGTGGGGCTTACTGTTCAGTTCTAAGAAGTCTTTGGTTTGTAGCCGATGGTGTCGAAGGGGTTGATGAGGGTGGTGGTGATATTTTTTAAATGGGCGCCGATCCGTTTAAGGTAGCGGGCATAAAGCGCTACGGCTGCCGTCTTGGCTTCGCTGCCAAAAGTCAGTTTCCCTGCCAATATTCCGTTAACAATCCCATCCGAAAGAGAGGTAACCTGGTCGGTATATGTGTCTAAGAGCGACTGGGCCACATCGGGATCCTGGGTGTGCACGGCCTGTAAGGTTTTATCGAAGCGGGAACGCAGTTCGGTTTCGATGACGTGGAGATCGTCGGAGATATCTTCGGAAATGATGGTCTCCGGGTGATTGATAGCCAGGTCGAGGATGTTTTTTGTGTAATCCCCAACCCGTTCAATGTCCACTACCATATTTACTAAAACCATCCCGCTCTCGATGTCGAAGGTTTCCTGTTTTACCGCGTAGTGCGTCATGACCTTACGCCGGACATTCTGCTGGTAGGCGTTAATCTCTTTATCGCGTTTTTTCAGTGCCTTGACCGTAGCCAGGTTACTCTTTTCCCGGAGCATTTTCAGTGCCTGGAAGAAAATTTCCCGGGATAGGTTTAGCATTTCGTAGGACTCTTCCCAAGCCTGGGAGAGCATATCTTCAGCGCGCCACAGTTTTAAGAAATCGGTAAAAACACTCATTTGGTCACCTCACGATGAAAATTAAGGTTAAGGGAACGATGTAAAAAAGGACTATGATGTAAATGATAGGAATGATGCGGTTACGGATAGCTAAAGCCGAGAACCATTCGGCTAATCTTAGGGGAATGGAACGAACTTGCGGAATGGGCCAGATGATGAGGATTCCCAATATGTTGAAGAGTAAATGTGAAAGAGCTACCGCTACGGGGGCTAACGTTGCGGAAACCAAACTAGCTAATAGAGCCGTAATCGTCGTTCCGATGTTAGCACCCAGGGTGTAAGGAAAGATTTGCCGAAGGGTTAAAATTCCGGCTCCCGCCAGGGGAATCACCAGGGAGGTTGTGATGGAACTACTTTGTACTAAGACGGTAATGAATATCCCGAACAGCAAGGCCCGGCTGGCAGTCTTGAAAATGTGCGTATCGAAGAAAGCCTCCAATCGGCTAATGACGAGACTGCGGATAAGTTTGGTTAAATACCGCAGTGAAAGGAACAACAGAATCAAAGCAACAAAGATAGTGAGCCAGTGAGGGTTGATGAGGGATTGTTGCTGAAAAATATATTCAATTCCGTGGATGGTTGGTTTAGTGATAACCTTTATGGGACTTTTAAAAGTAATGGTCCCGGTGCCCATGATTAGGGTTGCCAAGCCGTAGGCCAACTTGCTCAGGAATCCCGTGTAGAGTTGTAAGGGAAACAGAATAAGGACGGAAATGATGTTAAAGAAATCGTGGATGATAGACGCAGAGAAGGCCCGTTTAAATTCGACTTTGGAAACAATATGACCTAAGGAAACGATGGTATTCGTGACGCTGGTCCCGATGTTGGCTCCCATGATGTAGGGGACCGCCATGGAAATGGCGATCCGGGGGTCGTCCCCAAAAGTCCCGGCGGCTACCATACCTACTACTAAAGAAGTGGTCGTTCTATATCGGAAGAGCGTCGTGTTGGGAACGAGGG
>CAZBEL010000188.1:0-3954 GCA_964490885.1 uncultured bacterium | reverse complement strand
ACAATGGGATCGCGATTTTCCACCATCAACTTGGCGCTGCGTGGCGTTTGGGCGTACCCACGCTTAATAAGTTCATAAATCGTGTGGGGTTTAAATAATTCTAGCGCCATGTCTTTAGGCAACCCACACTCATTCAATTTCAATTCAGGGCCGACTACAATAACCGAACGACCGGAATAATCGACGCGCTTACCCAGTAGATTTTGACGGAACCGACCTGTTTTCCCGCGCAACATATCCGAAATAGATTTCAGGGGTCTCCGGGTACCACTCCGAATGGCCGTTTTCCGACGACTATTATCAAACAAAGCATCCACCGATTCCTGCAACATGCGTTTTTCATTCCGTAAAATCACATCGGGGGCTTTGATATCAATCAACTGCTTCAACCGGTTATTTCGGATAATAATTCTCCGGTAAAGGTCATTGAGATCACTGGCGGCGAAACGCCCCCCCTCCAACGGCACTAAAGGACGTAATTCGGGTGGAATCACGGGAAGAACTGAAATGACCATCCACTCGGGACGGTTCACCTTCTTTTTGCTCATGGAAGGAATAAAAGATTTAACGACCTTCAGTCGCTTGAGAGCATCGGCCCGCTTCTGCTTGGAGCGGGACTTTTTGATGATTCCTTCCAACTCATTTTTCAAATCATTTAAGTTCAAACGGGTCAAGATTTCCTTAAGGGCTTCACCCCCCATCGCAGCGTAAAAATATTCCTCATTATCCCGTTCTTCTTCACTCACGGCATAAAAACCGTACGCTTCTTCCGCTTCCAGGTAGGTCTGTTCATCGATTAATTGCAGTTTTTCCAGACCACTTTTCCCAGGTTCGATTACTACATAGATTTCATAATAAATGATACGTTCCAAGTCCCGTGTGCTCAGACCCGTTAGATAGCTAAGCTTACTAGGAATAGACCGCAAGTACCAGATGTGCACTACGGGAACGGCCAGAGTGATATGACCCATGCGATCCCGTCGGACCTTCTTACGGGTCACCTCCACGCCGCAGCGATCACAAATGATACCACGATATCGAATGCCCTTGTACTTACTACAATGACACTCATAATCCTTCACCGGACCAAATATCTTTTCGCAAAAGAGACCGTCTTTTTCCGGTTTGTAGGAGCGGTAATTGATTGTTTCCGGTTTTAGAACTTCCCCATAGCTTCGCGCTAGAATCATTTCTGGCGACGCCAGACCTATGGTAATGGCATTGAAGTTCTTGGAAATATCGATTTTTGTGGATTGAATGTATGTCAAGGTAGTATCCCCTTATTCAAGTTCAATATCTAAGCCTAACCCCTGAAGCTCTTTGATGAGCACACTGAAGGATTCAGGGGCCCCAAAGGGTGGCATATCCTCCCCGCGCACAATGGCATTGTACACCTTTGATCGGCCTTCCACATCATCCGACTTCACGGTTAAGATTTCTTGCAGAGTATGGGCAGCACCGTAAGCCTCTAAGGCCCAACATTCCATCTCACCAAAGCGTTGGCCACCACGCTGGGCTTTCCCACCCAGGGGTTGTTGTGTAATGAGAGAATAAGGCCCCGTGGACCGAGCATGCATCTTATCATCCACCATGTGGCTCAATTTCATCATGTAGATCATGCCCACGGTAACAGGATTGTCAAATGGCTCTCCCGTTTGCCCGTCATAAAGAATGATTTTCCCTGATGCTGGTAGGCCGGCTTTTTTCAATTCCGTCTCTACTTCCTCAGGAGTAGCACCGTCGAAAGCGGGTGTTTCGTAACGGACACCCAAAACACTTCCAGCCCAGCCGAGCATGGTTTCATAAAGCTGTCCCAGATTCATTCGGGAAGGCACACCTAAGGGATTTAGCACAATATCTACCGGAGTGCCGTCTTCCAAGAAAGGCATATCCTCCTCGGGAACAATGGTAGCAACAACACCTTTATTCCCGTGACGGCCAGCCATCTTGTCCCCAACCTGGATCTTCCGCTTGTTAGCGATGTAAACCTTGGCCAGCTTCAAAATACCGGGTTGGAGTTCATCGCCAACTTTCAATTTGAAAATTTCCCGCTCTAAGTCTTCCTCTACCCGTTTCCACTCACGGTAGAACAGGCGCCAGACAGTCTTAATCTTTTTCCACACCTCGCGATCACTGATCCAGGGTGTGTCTTGAGCAAAGCGCTCTAAATCGAAACTGCGGAGACGTTTAATAGTTAGCCGCGTGGACTTTTTAATGAGGGTTTTATGAGTAGCAATATCGCGGATACCCTCTGAAATCTGATCTTTCAATAGGGCGATTAGTTTCTCATCGCGGGCCTTTTTGAGTACCTGTTTTACTTCGTGAGATTTCTTTTGTAAAGCCAGAATTTGGGTTTTTTCCTCACTGGCAGTTGTTCGGCTACGTTTTTGGAAGAGCTTAGTATTAATAACGACTCCCTGAATACCCGGATCGGCCCGCTTAGAGGAATCTTTCACCTCACCGGCTTTTTCGCCGAAGATGGCACGGAGTAATTTTTCTTCCGGAGAAGGATCGGTCTCCCCTTTGGGGGTAACCTTACCAATAAGAATATCCCCTTCGCGAACCCGAGCACCCACACGAATGACACCCTCTTGATCTAACTCTTTGGTGGCATCTTCGCTCACGTTCGGGATTTCCGGAGTGAGTTCCTCCTCACCGCGCTTGGTGTCCCTGACTTCCAACTCAACTTCATTAATATGCACGCTGGTAAATTCGTCATCTTTTACCAACCGTTCGCTAATGACGATGGCGTCCTCGAAGTTGTATCCCCGCCAGGGCATGAAAGCCACGAGGATGTTACGTCCCAGCGCTAATGAACCCTGGTCACAGGAAGCGCCGTCGGCAATGGTCTGACCTTTTTTAACACGATCACCGACGTGAACCAACGGCTTCTGGTTGTTGGCCGTGTTCTGGTTCGTGCGGTGATATTTCAATAACGGGATTTCAACTAAATTCGATCCCTCCACCAGGGTGAGTTCGTCGGGAATTTCATCTACCTTAATGACGATACGCTTGGCATCCACATAGACCACTTCACCAGTAACAGGCGACATGATACAGGCACGGGAGTCCCGAGCCACTTTTGATTCCAAACCAGTCCCTACTAGAGGAATCCCCGGGCGCATGAGCGGTACCGATTGACGCTGCATATTCGAACCCATGAGGGCCCGGTTGGCATCGTCATGATCGAGGAAAGGAATTAACGCCGCCGCCACACTGAGAATCTGATTCGGAGCCACATCCATGTACTCCACGTTCTCCGGAGTTACCACGGGGAAATCGCCTCGAATACGAGCGCGTACCCGTTCCTCTGCCAACCGATGATGTTCATCAATGGCAGCATTTGACTGGGCGATCATCACCCGGTCCTCATCATCTGCCGAGAGATATTCTACTTTGTTAGTGACGATAGCAGAACCATTTTTCCGATTGACGATGCGGTAAGGGGCTTCAATGAAACCGTGTTTATTCACTTTGGCAAAAAGCGCCAGGGAAGAGATGAGACCAATGTTAGGTCCTTCCGGCGTTTCGATGGGACACAGACGGCCGTAGTGGGTGTAATGGACGTCACGTACCTCAAACCCGGCTCGCTCACGAGTAAGACCACCGGGACCTAAGGCCGAAATACGCCGTTTATGGGTAACCTCAGCTAATGGATTCGTCTGATCACCAAATTGGGATAACTGGCTCGTGCCAAAAAAGGTATTAATGACCGTAGTGACGACCCGGGCATTGATCAAATCCTGTGGTGTCAGCGTTTCCGCTTCCCGGAGATTCATCCGTTCATGGATGGTGCGAATCATCCGGCTTAAGGCAATGCTAAATTGATTGGTAAGCTGTTCCCCGACAGTTTTTACCCGACGATTACCTAAATGGTCAATGTCATCCGGACCGCGCTCACCTTTGCGCATCTCAATGAGATGATGCAACACCTGGATGATATCATCCATGGTC
>CAZBEL010000187.1:0-3958 GCA_964490885.1 uncultured bacterium | reverse complement strand
TGTGTTGTGTGATGCCTCCCGATTCCCCGGCCACGATATTCGATTTCCGAATGTAATCCAATAAGGAGGTCTTTCCATGATCCACGTGCCCCATGATGGTCACCACGGGCGCCCGCGGTTCGGCCTGCTCTCGATCAGTATCAGTTTCTTCTAATGTATATAATTCTGATCCAACTTCCAAAGCCTTCACCGCCTCGTAACCATATGCCTCGGCTAATAGTTCAATGAGATCCCACTCCAAGCGTTGGTTAATGGTTGTTAATTTCCCTAATGAAAGACATTCTTGAATGATATCGCTGGGATTTACATTGAGTAGTTTCGCCAATTCGTCAACTTTAGAATATTCCGGAATCTCGATGCGCTGTTTCTGCTCAGCCGTTTCGGTCTCCTCAACTGTCTTCGTCTTATCTTTCTTATAACTTTTCTTCCGGGATTTAGTCTCCATTTTGGAAAGAGTCTGGCGTACGGCCTCTTTTACGCTCTTTTGTACGGGTTTTTCTTTTTTAGTTGTCTCTTTCGGTCTCGGGCGGCTTGCTCCCAGACCGATTTGTGCTTCGATCTCGGAGAGGTCAATTTTCTTTAATTTTCGTTTGGCTTTTGGTGGAGCGGCCTTGACCTCTTTTTGTACTTTGGCCTTTTCCCGGGCTTCCTTTTCTAAACGTTCTTTCTCGCGACGCTCTTCTTCAGCCTTTCTCCGCGCTTCTTCCTGGGCCTTGGCTTTTTCGGCTTCCTCTAATCGCCGTTGTTCTTCTAACGATAATAATTTCAGCTTTCGATGGGCTCGTTGTTGTTCTTTCACCCGGGTCTGGTGAATCTCCCGGCGAACGACCTCTTTTCGATAGCGATCAATACTGGCTTTATCTTTGGCAAACTCCGTTTGAATCAACTGGTAAGCTTCCTCATCCACCGGGGACATATGGCTCTGAACGTCCACATTCATGCGCTTTAAAAAACTCAATATTTCCGTATGAGAAATATTCAGTTCTTTGGCGATTTGAAAGACTCGGATGGGACGGGCGGCCATGGTTTAGGACTCCTGTTCTCCCATTTTTTCTGCTGGTTCCGAAGTAACGGATGTAGGTTCTGCTACTCCTTCTTTCTCATCTGTAGCCCCATTACTATCCAATTCATCTAAGACTTCTTCAACGGTAAGCGCCTTCTCATCCTCACTTTCAATAAAAGCCTGAATGAGACTGTAAATGGTTTCCAATTTCTCTTCCGTCATCCCTTTAGTCTTAAGTAGCAGTTCTTCATCTGTCCCTAAGAGATCGGAAATAGTGTTGATCCCCTTCTTTTGTAGATTGGCTGCGATTCCCGGAGGAAAGTTTGGAATGTCGTTGAGGAGCGTATTCTGGTCGCGTTGTTGTTTCTCGTACTCTTTTTTACCAAAAGCATCAATCTTGTAGTTCGTGACTCGGGAGGCTAAGTTGATATTCACACCTCCCTTCCCAATAGCAAATTCCAATTCGTCGTCGTTAAAAAGGGCGATACAATAGCGACGGTCATTATCGATGTATAGTTCGGCTGGTTTAGCTGGTGACAAAGCCCGGGAGATGAGAATCTCCGGTTGAGCACTGTAGTTGATAATATCAATCTTTTCGTTGTTTAATTCTCGGACGATGGCCTGGATTCGACTCCCCCGCATTCCCACGCACGCTCCGACAGGATCGATACGTTTATCCTGGGATTTTACGATGATTTTAGCCCTTTCCCCGGGATGGCGTGCAATGGCCAAGATTTCAATGACTCCATCATCGATCTCCGGGACTTCCATCTCAAATAACTTATAGAGAAAGTGGTTGTCGCTACGGGAAACGATAATATCCGGCCCATGGGAAGTGACTTCCACCGACTTGACAATAGCCCTAATAGTATCCCCCCGCCGGTAGCGCTCCGACGGAATTTGTTCCCGGCGAGGCATCCGTAACTCCGCCTGTTCAATATTAATGAAAACATTATCCTTCTGAACCTGGTGCACCACGCCAATGACGATTTCACCCACCTTCTGAGAATAGTCTTCATAAATGTAGCGTTTTTCTACGTCTTGAAGACGTTGATTAAAAAACTGTTTGGCAGTGGCGATAATCCGTCGGCCAAAAATAGTGGGATCCACTACTTCCACATAAGGATCACCCACTTGCAGATCGGTTAGTTCCGGGTCCTTTTTCAAGACCTCTTCTAAAGTAATCTCGCAGAGGGGATCATTCACTTCTTCTACGATGGTTTTTTCAGAGTAAATCTCGATCTCCCCCTTGTCCAGATTGACAATTACGCTGCAATTGGAGGCATCACCGTACTGCTTTTCAATGATGTACAGGAAGAGCTGCTCAAGAATATTCCCCAACTCTGAACGTTCAACGTTCTTTTCCCGAGCGATTTCCGAAAAAACTTCGATGAGTTCTCGATTAATCAAAGTGCCTCCAAAGACTAATTGAATTGTAAAACAACTTTTGCCCGAATAATTTGTTCGAAAGGGATAAAATCTTCTTTGCCCACCCGTTCTTCAATGGTAATTCCCATTTCGTCGACTTCTTTTAACTTTCCCTTCATACTTTTCTCTCCCTCACCGTCGCGAACCGTTAGGGACAACACCCGACCGCGGTTCTTGCGGTACTGGAAAGGAAATTGAAGTTCTGCTTCCACGCCTGGTGAACTTACTTCCAGCGACCACCCTTGAGGATAGTAATGATCCAGGATGTGGGAGTCACGGATTTTTCGTGCCAACTGGGAGGTCAAATCCGCATCAACCATCGTTTCCGAATCGATGATGAATTTGAACGCACCCCTGTGCAAATCTTCCTGCAAATCGATGAGGAAGACTCCCTCAGGCATTAAGTCGGTAATCTCTTTTCGCAATTTATCCATGTTCAAACAAACGAAAAGTGGGCTGAATAACCCACTTTGCGCGCCGGAAATTATTTGAAGTTAAAGTTTATTCCAAGGTTAATTGCCGTCAGAATTGTAGACCAACAACCGCCCGGCTAATTCCGCTGCCTGGTCATATAGAGGGGTCCGTTTGGGCACTTCTTCCAGTATCCGGTCAACAATTGCCTGGGCAGCCGCGACATCCTGACGCTCTAAGAGGAAAGCTGCCATGGCTAACTCGTACTCCTGAGATTCAGCTTTAGAGATGGCATTTTTAATGGCCTTGTCAAAGGCCCGGCGCGCTGCAACCCCGTCACCCTCTTGAGCGTAAATAGAAGCCAACATACGATAGGCACCCCCTAGAACTAATTTTTGAGCGGTACCCTCCGTGTATTCCTGTAAATAGGTTTTAGCGGTGGCGTAATCCCCCGAGTGAAAATAATATCGCCCCAGGAAAAAACGGGCCAGGTTCCCACTGCGTGTGCTGCCATAATCATCCAAAATAGTCTCTAATTGCAATACGGCATTATCTATATCCCCCTGATCAAACTCCACAAGAGCCTTCCCCAATGCAGTCTCAGCTAATTCACTCTTGTGTTGTTGGTTGCGAATCACCACAACAAGTAAAATAACTACGACCAACCCTCCCAAACCAAGGCGGATATATCGCTTTTCATATTTCCGGAAATGTTCAGAGGTCTTGTAAACAGTTTCTAGGAAAGGATCTTTTTTCAGTTCTTTCCGGGTAATCTTTTTTCGCGGTTTTAACATGTTACTTCCTTATTTAACAGGGCTACCCCTTTTATATCGTTTATTTCTTTTATGGAACAAGCCTTTTTTTTAAGAATCTTCTTTCGCAAGAGAGTCGGTAGGCTCGGGAGGAATCGAACCTCCATCTAATCCTTAGGAGGGATTTGTTCTATCCGTTGAACTACGAGCCCAATAAGGGGCTGAAATTACAGGCATTGATTGTCCGTTAAAAGATGGAAATTCAGTTCTATAGCCCAATCCCACCGTTTTCTATTGGTTTTAGGGAAACTGACTTTAACCTAGAATTTTTCACCGGCCAACTTATTAAATCAAATGTTCCCCT
>CAZBEL010000186.1:0-3981 GCA_964490885.1 uncultured bacterium | reverse complement strand
AGATATAAACCCCAAAGGCAATTTCCAACCCATCTTTCGAGAGAAGATCCCAAGATTCAGACCCATCTTCCAATACGTCGTGATGCTCGATGGTGTCTACCAGATAACCGGAAAGTGTAAAGATTTGAATCGTACAATCCTTAGGTAAATGAATGAAATCAATTTTCCGTTTACCCCGGCCAGAGACAAAAAGATGTTTCGGTTCCCATGAAGCCGTCACCACGTAGGGGTTAGGGACTACGGCCACACGACGCAATTCTTCCCGGGCTCGATTGGTATCTATCCGCGACGGAACGGTCATAAAAGTAAAGCGGTCTTTCTCGGTAAATGGTTTGGTGGTAAAAATCCCAATGATGTCCCCGGCTTCCACAGGTTCCACGGGTAAGTAAGTTGTATCCAAAACAAAAGTTGTATCATTGATATACGTAGTGTCTATCTTGATGGAGTCTATGGTAAAGTTCAAAGAAAACGTGCTGGCCCCATTGCGTAATAACACGACTTCGTCCGTGGGGTCCCACTGTTTATTGGCATTCCCTTCGACAATGACGAACTGCGTCTCTTCACCACGGGTCACATCCCAGACACGGAAGGGTGCCGAAACGCCAAAATATAAATCGGTCGTCACGGAATCACCAATAGAGCCTTCCCACCGGATTTCATAATCCGCCGTATCAAGATAACCATAGATGCCGACGCGAGGGATGTAATCACAATCTCCCGCAATCCAGCCACTGGAATCGGCCAATAAGGTGAGGGGATCATCATAGACCAGCAACTGCATTCCGTCAAAGAACGGATTCAAAATTTCACCTTGGAGGTAAGTACTACGATAGAGAGGATAGTAAGTATATGAAGCCAGATAGGATTCACCCTCTACCAGTTGAGGACTCAAAATATTGAGGAGTCCGGTTTCTGCTTGCAGGGCAAAATCCAATCCCTCTACATAAAACTGGGTATGGCTAAGATTGGAAATAGTGACCGACCCTGGGACAATTTGTTCATGGTTAAGACCCGCCCAGCCACTGACAAAAGTAATCGTATCGGTAAGAACTTGTCTATTCTCTACCGAATAGACTACCTGGTCATCAACTCGTTCAAAGACGACCCTGTACCGAACACCATCAGGAATTTTACTAGGATCCATAACATTAATAACAAGGTTTCCCGTTCCTCCCCCTGAGTCATGGACAAAGAACTCTACCCCTTCTGGTAAGGTGTTCGGTGGTACGTAGCCCGCTACCGGAGCATTAGGAGTTACTGAAACTACATTCTGATCCAGAAAAAGGACTTCCCCACTGGGACTTTGTTTCACAATGATGGGGCATTCCGAAGGGACTAAGGGTTGCAAATTCTCAATGTCGCTTAATCCCTTATCGTAAAAATCATCGTCATAACCTTTATCGTAAGCGGTAATAGCATAATAATATTTCTGTCCATTCTCTACCGTCGTATCCGTCCAATAGTAGCGAAGACCTGTGTCCTTACCCATATCGAATTGGATGCCATTATAGGCCACCGGATGAGGGCCCTTTAATCCATCCACGAGATCAAACTGAGCAATGGGTTTCCGGAATGTCTTATATCCGTAGGCATCGGTAATGACCCACGGTTCCAATAGAGCCGGGTCGGTAGCTCGGTAGATCCGGTACCCCTCAAAATCGTAACCGTAAATGGGATCCCGCGATAGTTCGGCTTCCCGGTCCCAGTAAAGGGTTACTTTGCCATCTCCCGGCACCGCAGTAAGGGTCGGTTTACGGGGGGGTTTGGCAAAGGAATAATCAGCATTATAGATCGCCTGCATGGTTACGGCATTCCGCAGAATATCATCCTGGTCTTCACCAAAGAGCATGGCCACGGCAAACTTCTTCCGTTCCTGGGGAGCCAGCTTAAAATAGCCGGAACCGTAAAGAAAGGTAATGTCCACGGTTTGTTCGGGGACGGAGAAAAACCCCGGCTTCAATTGCCCCCACAGTTTTTCATCATCGGATGCCGTGATGTTTGGCCAGGGCGCGGCAAAAAAGCTGGTGAGACCAATCTGGTCAGACTCGTCATTATCCGTGTACTCAAAATTGGGCTCCCCCAAGTCGGGGACACCATTTCCTTCCGTACCATCGGGATCCGGTCCGGGGTATCCTTCGTGCAGAGGCCCCAGTCCATCGGTGCCCAGATCGTCCGTAGCCGGGTTCCAGTCGTTATCATTGTCAATCCCATCAAATTGACTTTCATCCACCATGCCGTCAAAATCATTGTCAATACCATCGTGGGGATTGCCCGGCGATTCTAAAAATTTCCAACCGAAATAGGCAGGCTTAAACCCTCCCTTAGCATTACTCCAGCTGTCATGGTCCCATTGGTAGACAATGGCATTTTCCCGATCAAACCAAGAATCGTCATCGCGCTGGTCACCGTCGTCACCGATATCACCATCGCCATACATACCAAAGACTACTGAGTCCAACGTGTCGGCACCCATGTTGGTAATCCAATAGGTCCAGATAATGATGTCTTCAGCGGCCACATGAGCCCATTGGTACCCGCGCACCTCTACCTGAATCCCTAACCCCCGGCGACTGGAGTCAGAAGGATCGGGATAAAACTGAAATTCATCATTATAATAATCATCCATGACGAAATACGATTCCTGGTCCGCACGAACGTATTTTCCATACTGACCATTCCATAATCCATCCCAGTCAGACGGTTTATCCGGCCAGCTTTCAGGCCAGGACGCTGGATTATCGCTCATGGCAATATTATCCTGGTTGGGATTGGCATAGCCAGGCAGGGGTTCAAACCCCCATTGATACCCTAAGGGTGAAAGATCTTTACCATTGTTGGACACCATCCCATCAGAGACGATATGTGTCCGGTGGCCGTTGGCATCTATTACGCTGGCACCAACGATAGGCGTGAATTCGGCGATGTAAGAGTGGCCGGAACCCTGGGGATAAATACCCGAATCATAACGGCCCCCAATAGTCCAATCCCCAATCCCGCCATAGTTATAGAACCGGGTAAGGATTTTATTCCCGTTATGGACGCTGAACTTACGATCTTCCCTGCCCATAGCTTTAGAGACTGCTCCTCGAGGTTTAGGTTTATCCTGCTTGGAGACTTGACCCCAAATAGGCACCATTATGAGCATAAGGAGGATTACAAACAGCCAGGGGAAACGAGATCGTGCTATAGACATTCTTAAATAGATAGTGAAAGACCTATTTTAACCTGTCGTGGTGATGAGAAATAATCGGGACGGTTCAGATACTCGCTCAAAGTATTGTACCCCTGGTCTTCCGGTAAATAGGTGGGGATTAAGGAATAGGTCGCCCGGCCGGTGTCAGTGTAAACAATTACCTCATTTCGGCGATCGAAAAGATTATAGACATTCACGTGCAATTGAAGAGTCGCTTTCCCAATTGAAAAACCCCAAAAGCTGCGTAAGTCTATGTTAAACTGAGGGGGCTTTTGTTCACTGTTCTCGTAGGCAATCCTGGTTCCGGCAAAAGCTGGAGTGTAAGGCAATCCGCTTCCGAACTGTCCAATAAGACTAATTCCACTCCGGCGAGTTAAATGAAAGGTAACCGTTCCGCTCAAGGTGTGCCTTTGATCCCAATCTAAGGCAACTAGTTGTTTTTCAGGTTCAACCCCATCTAGAGCATCGTAATAGGCAGCGGCCGGATCGGAGGCATTCCCCTCAGCGATGGAATAGGTGTAATCGATGGAACCAGACACCAGCCCCCGGGGACGTTTGCTCAACGAAAAAGTGATCCCACGAACACTGCCATAATCCCGGTTGACGTAGAGCGCATACCGATCCCCTGCAATGAAAGTGTCCAGGATTCGCGTACTCAATAAATTCCGGATATCCTTATAAAAACCGGTGACATCGATGCCCACATCACGGCCAATTTGTTGCTTGATCCCCACTTCGTACTGGGTCGTGCGTTCCGGTTCCAGGTCGGCGTTTCCCATGGTGGTGCT
>CAZBEL010000185.1:0-4013 GCA_964490885.1 uncultured bacterium | reverse complement strand
CATGCTCATGGGCAGGCTTTCTATCCCATTGGGTAAATGACTAAGGGTGGCGGGGTTTCCTAAAATGGAGGCGCCTGTGGTGGTGACGCCCGACATGGCTTCGAAAAAGGCGTCAGTAATATTAGGAATGACTCCTGTTAGGTAGAAAGGCAGTGCTCCGACAAAAGCGGTGAGAATCCATGAGAAAGTGACAATAGCGAATCCGTCACGGTTGGTCAATGAACGGTGTTTTCGGGTCAAAAGCCAAATGGGTAAGCCGATGACAATTGTTCCAACAGTAGTCAACGAAAGCATGTAGACAGTGGGTTCCCTAGAAAAAAAAGCGATCGCCAGAGGGACGATCATCGTGAGTCCTAATAGCGTCAATAACGCGCTAAGGATATTCAGGACGGGTTTAATGTTCATTAAGCGCGGAAAAGCTTCTGAACCTTGTGAATGACGTGGTTCTTAGCGAAGACCAGCACAGTGTCCTCACTGGTCAACCGGGAGTTCCCCCGGGCAATGCTGAGATGGCCGTGGTGGTTGATGACGCCGATGATACTGTCTTTCGGAAACGCCACTTCCGACAGGGGAGCTTGGGTTACCCGACTTCCCACTTCGGGTTGGAGCTCAAGGACATCCACGTCAATTTCCTGGAAAGTGGCCACCGACATCTCCGAAAGATCACTACGTATCTCCCGCAGGATGGTATTCACGGTGGACATGTTTTTACTAATGGCCGCCCCAATGCCAATTTCCTGGATAATGGGTAAATACTCTGTCGTAGTAATGTGGATGATGGTCTGTTTCACTCCCAGATGATGGGCCAGTAATCCAGACAGAAGATTCTTCTCTTCTTTACTAGTGACGGCAATGAAACTGTCCACTTCCTGGATGTTTTCCGATTTCAAGAACTCAATGTCGGCCCCGTTGGCGTTGATGACCAGGGTGTTCTCCATCTGGTTGGCGATCATCTCAGCCTTTTCCCGATTGATTTCCACTAACCGGACATTCATTTCGTGCTGGAGTTCTTCTACGATGGAACGCCCGATTTTACTGCCGCCCAGTACCATGACCCGCCGGGTTTTGGAAGGCGTCTTCCCCAGGAGTTCCATCAATTTGTCGACTTGTTTGGTCTTGATGATAAAGTAGACCGTATCGTCCTTCTCAAAAACAAAGTCTCCCCAGGGTACCGTCGTCTCCCTGCCGCGTTGCACGGCAATGATGCCAAATTTATAGTCCTCCACGCTCTCGCATATGTCCCGTACACTGTTTCCAATGATGCGGTTACAGTTTTCACTGAGACGCAAGCCGATCATGAGCATCCGGCCGTCTTCAAAGTCCATGACTTGGGTGGCGTAAGGGTGACGTACCAAACGGACGATTTCCTGGCAGGCTTCTTTCTCAGGATGGATGACGAGGTTAACCCCGAACTTTTCCGGTCTGACGATGGAATCCCGGGCCGTGTACTGCTGGTTACGGAGGCGAGCGATGATTTTCCGGGCCCCTAATACATGGGCCTGCTGGGCGGCGATGAGATTGACTTCATCCACCCGGGTGAGACATAAAACATAGTCGGCATCTTCCACACGTGCCTTGTGGAGGGTCTTTGGACTGGCCCCGTTCCCCTCTACGACGATGACATCCAGGTTTTCCGAAGCCCGTCGCACCTTCTCAGGATCCAAGTCCACGGCGGTGATGTCGTGGTTGTCCTCGCTAAGGGCCTTTGCCGTTTGAAAACCGACCTCACCGACACCAATAATTACGATTTTCATAGTTTATCCTTTTCCTTGAAAACGGATGGGTTTGAAGGTAATACTCCTCACACGGAAAAAAAACTGCTATTCGGATTCCCGCCAGATTTTGGCTCCAAGAGCCTGGAATTTGTCTTCGATATGCTCGTAACCCCGGTCGATGTGATAGACTCGGCTGATATCGGTCCGCCCCTCGGCCATGAGCCCGGCTAAGATGAGAGAAGCACTGGCACGGATGTCGGTGGACATGACCGGGGCTCCTATCAAATGCTCCACACCTCTAGTAACGGCAACGTTGCTCTCCAGCCGAATATCTGCCCCCAGGCGGACTAATTCAGGAACGTGGGTAAACCGATCGTGGTAGATCGTATCGGTAATGACAGCTGTACCCCGGGCAATGGACATAAGGGCGATCCATTGAGCCTGTAAATCGGTGGGGAACCCGGGATACACGGCGGTGGTCACGTCTACTGGTTTGAGTGCCGCGGCTTTTTTGACGGTAATCTTATCATCGGTAACTGCGAGTGTGGCTCCTGTTTGTTCAATTTTGTCCATGACCGTGTGGAGATGGTTCGGTTCGGCACCTACGAGGGTGATTTCTCCCAGGGCTGCCCCAGCGATGAGGAACGTCCCGGCTTCGATACGGTCAGGAATAACATGGACTTGTGTAGGTTGAAGCGTTTCCGTCCCTTCAATTACCAACGTGTCGGTTCCAATCCCTTCAATGTTAGCACCCATCTGATTTAGCACCTGACAGAGCTGGACAATCTCCGGCTCCCGGGCAGCGTTTTCCACATGGGTTGTTCCCTGCGCCAGGACGGCAGCCATGACAATATTCCCAGTGGCACCGACAGAAGGAAAATCAAACCGGATTTCGTTTCCTTTTAACCGCTGTGCTTCGGCGATGATGTACCCATGGTCCAAGCTAATTTTCGCCCCTAACGACTCTAAACCTTTCAAGTGGAAATCCACCGGTCGGGGACCCCAGGCACAGCCACCAGGTAAAGAAACTTTCACCCGACCACAACGAGCCACGAGAGGACCCAATACGTAAAACGAAGCCCGCATGGTTTTTACCAGTTCGTAAGGTGCTTCCGGATTGTCGATTGTGGTACAATCAATGTCCATAGCATGGTTTTGAAAGGTCACTTTGGCCCCAATGATCTCTAGCAACCTGATCATGGTGCGCGTATCGCGAAGATCGGGCACCCGCTCCAGGTGTGTTGTGCCGGGGGCTAACAGGGCCGCGGCCATGATTGGTAAGACGGCATTTTTAGCACCGCTGATGGTTACTTCACCTGACAGAGGTTCACCACCGACGATCACCAGTTTATCCATGGGCGCCCTCCACAAATGTTTTGGCTGTTTCTAACGATTCCATCGTGACCGTGCTACCACTGAATAACTGGGCAATGGCCTCAACCCGTTCCTTTTTTTCTAAATACCGGGCAGAAACTGAGGTACATTCACGAGTGATCGTTTTTGTAAGGTGCAGGTGATGATCAGCCACAGAAGCAATTTGGGGTAAATGGGTAACACAAATGACCTGCTTGGTTTGGGCTAACTTTTGGAGATTAGCAGCCACCTGTTCCGCGGCCTGTCCTGAAATACCCGTGTCAATTTCATCAAAAATAAGGGTGTTTACCGGGTCCATATCCTGGAAAATGGTTTTAATGGCCAGCATAATGCGCGAAACCTCTCCCCCCGAGGCAATTTGCGCTAAAGGTTTTAACCGCTCTCCAGGGTTGGCCGATAAGTAAAATTCTACCCGATCGTACCCTTTTGGACCGTAGGAGACAGAATCTCCATCCAGGGAAATGGGAGAAGCAGGGTCAGTTTCTGAAGTTAAGTCTACCTTAAAACGAGCACCGGGCATGTGCAAGTGTTCCATCTCGGCTGCGATGGCTTTGCTAAGTGTCGATGCGGACTGGGTCCGCAAGTGATGTAATGCATCGGCTAACGTCTGATACTGGTTTGTTGAGTGCTCGATGTCCTTTTCGGTTTGTTCAATGGATTGTTGAAGCGTCTGGAGGTTGGTAGATTCTTCTTGCAAGGATTGCCGGAAATTCAACACGGATTCCAGACTGCCACCGTACTTCCTTTTTAAAGCTTCTAAGGCCTGGATCCGTGCTTCTAAATCTTGTAGGCGTTGGGGATTTCTATCCAGGGCTTCCTGGTAACGGGTTAGCCCAAAACCCATATCCTGAAGGATTTCCATGGACTCTTGGAGTTGATCCAGGTAACTAACCAGGTTTTTATCCACGTGGCGAAGGCGTTCCA
>CAZBEL010000184.1:0-4021 GCA_964490885.1 uncultured bacterium | reverse complement strand
TGGTAGGTCTGGGATTTTTCCTGGCGGCGTTACACACCTGGTTCTATCTGGGATATCATCGAATATTCTTTACTGTGGACCAACTCAGCGTCCTAGCCGGCGGTTTAACCTTGGCCATTCCTACGGGTGCCTATACCATGTCCCGTTTCCTAGAACTCCCCCGTCTTTTGAAAGGTGAACTAACGCTAAAGACCTTTATCCGGGTACCTGGATTTGCCCTGTGGGGTGGGCTCCTTGCCGGAATCCTTTTCATCTTGTTGACCTCCTATCACTACGGTTGGAATCCCCGGCAGATTTTCGACGCCATCGTCCTGGGATTACCGTTAGCACAAGGATTAGGACGCATTGGATGTCTGAACTATGGTTGTTGCCACGGCAGACCCACACATGGGAAAAAGGGGCTACGCTACTTTCATAAGGATTCCAAAGTCTTACGCACCTACAGCCACTTGCGCGGGATTAGTCTCTACCCCACGCAGATCTATTCCGCCATAGGGAACACTTTTATCTATGTGATTTTGTTAAGCATTACTTTTTTAGGTGAACCAGTAGCCACCGGATTTCTCACCGCCGTCTACCTCGTCCTTTATGGGACTAAACGGTTGGTGGTGGAGTATTTCAGGGGCGAATATCCCCGGACGAAAATTTTCTCACTGAGCCTGTGGCAACTGTTCAGTATCGGTTTCATCGCGGTCGGCGTTGCCCTACTACTGAACATCCATCCCCTTCCCACTCCCAGACTACTAGAACCAGCCTTAAGCGAAGGAATTGCCATGATTAAGGCCCTGATCCCTTTAACGCTACTCACCACGATCCTCATTACGGTGGTTTACTCCCTTCAGGGCAGAAAAATCGGTAGTTGGTAATCCCGATCTCATGATCAAAACACCTACCCTCATCATCGGTGCCGGGCCTTACGGCTTGTCCCTGGCCAATTACCTTGCCGCACAGGGCAAAGAGTTTCTTATTGCAGGAAAACCACTGGAATTATGGCGGAAGCACACGTTTGACTCCATGACCCTACGTTCTGACTGTGCCACGTCAGTGATAAAGGCCCCTGGAGATAAATTTTCGTTCGAACGCTTTTGCCAGCTAAAAGGCTGTTCCTTGGAAGCACTACAGGGTCAAATCCCGGTGAAAATTTTCCGGGAATACCTGGATTGGTGCCAGGGTCAGTTCTCCTTTCCCATCAGAGAGGAATATGCAACCAATCTAAGCCGGGCAGAAAACCACTATCGGGCCATGTTAGAATCGGGAATAGAAATCAACGCCCAACGCGTGGTCGTAGCTACAGGGATTGCCCATCATCTTTACCTACCACCGGAGCTCAAACCAGCCAAACGGTTGGTGCACAGCTACTATACAAGGACTATTCAGAACGTACAGGGGAAACGTGTATTAGTCGTAGGTGCCGGTCAATCAGCCGCTGAAAGTGTGCAGGTACTTCTGTCCCATAACAATCAGGTAGAATGGTACACCCGACACGAGCCGGTCTTCTTCTCTGAGCCTTTGAATGTTCCCCAAAGCCTGTTCAAAATTGTCGTACGTTTCCCTGATTTGTTCCACCAGGCAGCCTCAGGTTTATTGAAGCGTCTTCTAAATATTTTCTCCGCCACCACCATTACCCCTAACTACCGACCGCTGTTAGAACAGGTCCCCAGACATATAGCACTGCCTGACTTAACATTTTACGATGTGGTTGTAGCTGCAACCGGGTATCGCTGCAATCTTAAGGTGATGACCTTTCTGAATAAGGAATTAAAAGCGTCGTTACGCACTCGGGAGCACATGCCCGTGTTGTCTTCCACTTTTGAAAGTTCCCTGCCAGGGTTGTATTTCTTAGGGACGATCACCGAGCCATTTTTCGGACCTTCCATGAAGTTTATGATCGGCTCCCAGTACGCTGCCCGAAAATTGTCATCCGTCCTTAACTGACCTTGAAGTGTGTGCGGTATGCGCACCGTGGAATCCGACTTATCTCCCTACATTGAATCGGCTCCCCGCCTGGCCGACTATTTCCAGTTAGCTGAAGTAATATTAGTTCGGGAAGATCGGTTGCCTGATGGGGGTGGGAAAAAACGCCGTAGCCTTACAACCCTGGTTCCTATGATCTCACCAGGAAAAACCGTTCACTTACTATCGTACGCCGGTTCCCATACCGCTTATACACTGGCTCAACTTCTTCCCAACAATTCCATCCGCCTTTACGCTTATGCCTATGATGGTGGAGCTTACCGCCAGTTGATGGAAAATACGCTTGATACCCTACCCAACGTACAGGTTATCAAAGGATCACTAATAAAACTCTTGGTCACCTTTTACTGGCAACACTGGAGGCATAGGAAGGACATCTTTCTTAAGTTTGGTGGGGCTCTATCGCAGGACCTGGCTTATCAGAAAACGGCCAGTATCGTCCGAGACCACGTGGGGAAGGAACACACTCACTTCGTTCCTGTCGCTAGTGGCAACCTATTAAAAGCCTTGCAAACGGTTTTTCCTCACGTCATTGGTCTCCTAACGCAACCTTCGTGGTTGCGTCTTTACAGCCGCTTATGGTACCCTGCAACCCGGGGTCTCTGGCTCCCATCTATCAGTACACGGGAAAAGTTAGTCCAGGACGTTTACCAGCAAACAGGTTACACCTTTGACCCGGTATTCATGGGGCCTGTTCTATATTATCTTAAAAACCTTCGCAAGCACGATAAAAAAGTGTGCCTCTGGGTTACGTGTCCTAGTTTATGCCGACGGTTGTTTACTTGGGAACAGTCAGACTAAACAACAAATATTTTAGGTAACTAGTTACAAAACCAACCAAAGTATATATTGGGCAACTCCAATATATCCAAGTGCGAGTAAAGCACAGGTCGAAAAAAACTTATTCGCCAAACGATAAATATAAGGTTAATAATCTACCGAAGATTAAAGTGGTTTATAAAACCTTTGTCATGTAACTTCGCCCAACAAGTAGTTTTGCAAATTTACTATTGTTAAAACCGGAAAATCATTGTCATTCTAATCGTGGGGGTGATAGAGTAAGTGAGTAACTGGAAACGATTTTAAACCGACAGACAAACAATGCGATAGTCCTCATATTTCTATTGTATTTAGAGTCGTCCTGTTAGTCCTCTGGAAACAGGCTGGCTAACAGGTAGGATAAACACCCTGATAACCAAATCAATTAGAGGATCTGGGTGTTTTTATTGTAAAACCACAAGGCCATTAGTTTATGAATAATGTCAGTATTGTTATAGAGCACATCAATAGAGAATAGGTCCATCGATGAATAGCAAAAGTAATTCAACTAATATAATAAAGCGCCTGATGCAATTTTCTGTTAAGAGAGCTGTAATCGCAATGCTTCTCCTACCTACTCTAGGATCTTTGATCATTCTAAGCTCATTTTATTTATATCTCAACCAGACGAAAGACGATGTTTTATTTACCAATATTGCTGGTAGACAAAGGATGCTATCCGAACAGATTGGCAACTATGTCCATATGGTTTTTGATCTAGGTCAGGAGGAGAATCGGGAATCCTTGCGTGAGCTAGTGGCTACATTTGACCAATCATTAGCGGCCATGGATCAGGGCGGTGAGATAATGGGTCGTAGGTTATCACCTCCGGCACCGGAGATACGTGATAAAATCGATGTTGTAAAACAGTTATGGATAGATCTCAAACCGGCTCTATTACTTGTGGCTGATCAACCAACAACCTCTCCACAAGTGGTAAAAGCTAATGACTTTATCCAGGTGAATATCCCCCGTCTTAGGGACTTATCAAACGAAGTTGTATTTAGTTTCGAGTTGCTCAACCACAACCAGAAAGAACGGATTTTATGGCTTCTTATTACGGTCTTAAGTCTCAATTTTGTTTTGCTCCTTACTGGTATCAAAATAATGATGCGTTACTTAGCCGAAAGCAAACAGGCAGCGGAGGAGTTACAAAAACGCAGAGATGAAAATACAAGGTTGGCGGTAATTGCCAGGGAACGCAGCGAACTCCAAGATTGGATAAATA
>CAZBEL010000183.1:0-4024 GCA_964490885.1 uncultured bacterium | reverse complement strand
ATCGAAAGAATACTAGGCAGATTTGCATCTTCCGCATGTACGGTAATAAGGGTGGGACGGAGTGACTCCTTGGCTGATATCGTGCCCCCTTTGTCCTGTCCGAATGCGAGTGTCACCAGAACCAGCGATCCAATAACACCGGCGTACCAAATTCCCTTCATATCAATATTCACTCCTGTGGTTATTCTGCATCGTCACATCTTCCTCTCGGAGAAGGCCAACCACCTGGTAATGGTATTCCTTGTTCTCCTTCGCCAGGACAACCTCATCTGAATCAATCCAGATAATTTCTCCACCGGCGACGGAGTCCCCCACGGTAACGGTATAATTTTTATCCCGGTAATTAATGATCGCCTGTTGTGTATTCCCATCGATAATAGCCGTAACGCGCAATTTGCCCCGTTGCCGATAGCGTAAGGGCCGACCCTGGGCATCAGTGAGATAAATAACATTGGTAAGGTGCATGGGCTCCGTTTCTAGATTAAAGATGAAAGAGCTACGGGCTCGCAGGCGTACTTCCAGAAAATCGATGATGTTCTCTAACTCCTTGTCAGTCCCAAATTGCAGGTTCTGCGCCCGGGTCCTGGCCTGCCACCACTGTTTTTGTAGCGGATATAACTTCACCGTCTGGTAACCCAAAACACCAACCGAGAGGATTAACAGAAGTAGCCAAACTGTTTTTTGGCGACTACTCATGAGATTACCTTTGTTTTTTTCTTCACCAAAGTCATGGTAGAAAGGGACATTTCAACAATCTGCTCTTTTAGGTCCTCTTCTGTGACCCGACCCTTAATACGCTCGATCCCATTTTTTACAGTGAATTCTTTTACCGTAATCAGTCGTGGGGAACGTTCAATTTCGGCGAAAAATTTGCCTAATTCCTCGTACGAACAACGCATGATCAGCTCATAAGGAGCCACGTAATAATTGCCCCTTTCCTCGCGGGGTTTAGGCCGGATATTCAATAGAACGATGCCGATATCGTTCATGGTTTCTGCCAGACTGCGCAGAAACGGTAGGGAGGCATCTTCGGCTAAAGAGTCCTGTTTGGAGAGGGCTAAGTTTTCGTCGAACAGCGTGTAAACTTCGTCCAATTTATTGGCTAAAATTTGGGCGCTGATAAGTTGCTCATTCAGGTCGTTCTGGAGCGCTTCCAGTTCTTGGAAATGGTGGGGCTTACCATCGATCATGAATTTCAGATTTGCCCAGAAGGCAATGCTCAGCAGGATGAGCGCGATGGCTAAGATACTGTTACGATTCATCAGGAAGTGATCCCTTTCCGGGGAGCTCGTGTTTGCTGGCTGGGAGGTACCAATCTAACGGTAGCCTCAATGACGAATTGGATAATATCTTGTCCCCGAATTGTCTTAATGGATCCCTGGCTGAATTTTATCCGGCTGAAATGTTTCGAGAAATCCCGATTCTTTTTCAAAGCATTGAGGTAGTTATGGACAATCTCGAACTCCTTCTGATCGGCATAATTCACCGCAATCCCTTCGATCATAAGACGTTGGTTCTTGTATTTTAAACCCGTGAGAGCAATGTCCTCAGGGGTCAACTGACCTAATAACTGGAGAGTCCTTGCCCAGAGAATGCGGTCAGATTCTAATTTCGCCAAGTCGATGATATCAGCTTTGGAAAGGTTCTTACCCTTTTCACGCAGTTGTAAAATTTCTTTTTTAACGTTCTGGATTTCAGCCTCTTTTTGCGCGATGAGTTGGGAATAATTTTGCCCAATGTAGTAGACCAGGCCATTGGTTCCTATCAGGAGCAGGAGAATGGTAGTAAAGATCGCCCAGCGGCCCCGCTCCCGCCAGCGCTCCATGCGGGTCTGACGACTTTCCTTTTGGTTAAGGTTAATGATAATATATTGTTTCGGCTTCATGCCTCCACCCCTCCGTGGATGGCCAGACCCATGGCCACGGTATATTGAGCAGGATTCGTAACGGAAAGCTTGTCCACGCCGGCAACTCCCTGGAAAGGATCTAAAAGGCTTACTTCCACATTCAGTTTTTCCTGAATGAATTCCGCCAGACCAGGTAGATTGGCACTCCCGCCACTCAAATAAATGTGTACGAAATAACTTTGATTAGTGGACTTGGCGTAATAGCGCAAGGAACGACGAATATCCTCTACAAAAATATCAAATACGGTACGTTCTGCCACGGAAATCTTAGTTGCCAGCACGTCTTCCTGCTGTGTATCTTTCTGAAAACTGGCCACACCGTCACGGTATAAAGCATCCTGGGCAGCCACATAATCTAGTGACAGTTTTTCAGCCAAAGCCTGAACGAAATGATGCCCCCCCACGGGAATATCCCGCGTGAAAAAAGCGTCCTGACGCCCGTGGACGACGATGGTACTGGATACAGCACCAATATCCAGGAGTACGACAACCCCTTCCTCGGGCAGCTCCCGCGCATGTCGAAAAGCATTAGTGAGGGCAATAGGATCGGCATCCACAACCCCTGGTTTTAACCCCACTTCCCGAAGTAAGTCTAAGTGAAAGTTTAGAACGCGCTTGGTGCAGGCCACCAAGGCCACGTCGATTTTATCCACTTCCTTACGATTGGCGCCAAAGATCTGAAAATCGATCACCGCATCGGTTCCATCCATGGGAATATGCTTTCTGGCTTCGAAGGTCATGGAGGAATAGAGTTCGTCCCGGGGCATGTCCATAGTTGTGATCTGCTTGATGCTCACGTTAGTGCCATTGATCCCGGTAACCAAATTGCGTGCGCGCTTGGGATTCACCTTCAATTCCCTAAAAAGTTCTTTGATGGCAATGACCCATAAGGGCTTGGTGATGGTTTCAGGATCATAGGCTTTGTTTTGCTCTGGTACTAGTCGACAGGCGGCATTTTGGACTTTAAATCCACTTTTTACCTTATCTAAAACCACGGACTTTACGTATTCCCGGCCAATATCTAAACCAAGAATCATTGATTCGGTCCCCTTTCTGCTGGGGGAATCTCCCCGTAGGATTTTATGACCAGGATGGCAGCCCCATCTTCAGTTGTAGTAGAGGGAAAGTGTGGCGGCGGATAGAAATCGCTGAAATTATAATCGTAATGGTAATCTTTATCGTAACCGATTCCAGGGGAAATGTCGTAGGGTCCTGGGAAGTTGCGTTTCATATACCCGCGTTTGTTCTGGGTAACTGAACCCCACAGTTTTACCTCCCCACGGATATCACTAGTGCCCGTAGTGCTAGGGAAGGATGAATCGGGATTGCGCCGTGGACCCCGTCCATCCCCCTTGGACAAGGCTGGATTCGTCCAGTTAGGCCCGTTTAAATCGGCCCTAGTAATCGTATTCTGCCAATAGTGCGCCACAAAAGAATCCTGCATGGCCAAGAGGGCACCGTTAATGATGATATCCTGCCCTCCGGCACTTTGATTGCGAGCCCCGTTCGCAATGGTGTTAGCGATAATGATATTGGCTCCGGAGATCAAACCCAAACGGTTGTCCGTGCCATAGACAACCTCGCCAGTACTGGGATCGGAATCGTCGTAAATAATATCGTCAATCAGCCAGATATTGTCGTAAACCCGGTCGATGATAGAAGGATCATCGTGACGTCGGTATTCTGTGTAAACATCGGTCACAATAGTAAATTGTCCATCTACTTCCCCCTTCACGCGGACTTGTCCGCCGCGGACGTAGATCACCGCTTTATGGGTATAGAAGGTCGTGGTGGGCATGATATCCGGGCCGTCAACGGGTGGCTCAAAATCAAAATGATGAAATCCACTCGACTGACATACGGAGGAACCATCGTTAGGGTGATTATGGTAATGGGCAAATTTGTTGAAAGGTTTGGTGGGATCTAACTCGGCTACATAATTCAGAGATACTTCCTCCCCGTCTACGAAACCGTTCATAAACATTTGGCTTAGGGGAGCCACCCCAAAGATGTAGTCACCACTTTGGACACTTGTAGAAGTGATTACCCCCTTCCAATATTTCAACGAATCAGCATCATTGGACTTTATCACAATCGTATCCCCAATCACATATTCAT
>CAZBEL010000182.1:0-4028 GCA_964490885.1 uncultured bacterium | reverse complement strand
TATCCGAGTTTCACCAGCTTAGCCTGTTGGGCTTCAGCCTGGGAACGGCTAAGGTAATCGCCCACGCGTACTTTGTAATTGGGTGTTTCGAAGACGACGTACACTGGGTCGTGGATCTTCTCTTCCAGGAGTGACCGTAAGCTGTCCGCCTTTTGTGCTGAATGGGTGGCCAATACCTGTACCCGGTAACCCTCCGTCACAACTGCGGTGGTATCCAGAGGAAAAAGACTATCCCAGGCAACGGGTTCCTCCAAGACATTGTCCAAAACCATGGGCCAATGGGGCTCAGGATCGTTCAGCGTATTGGGATCCAGGATCAACTCCGGTTTTTCGTCCTGGCACCAGATCAAGCCAAAGGATAGAACCAGTAGAAAAACAATTTGTCGACAATATCGCATCACAAGAACCATACCGTGGAGATGGGTACCCATCCTTTTTTCCCATCCAGTAAAATGATTTCCACCCAGTCAGGTTGCTGGTTTGTAATTTCTACTTTCAATCCTTCGTGTACTTGAAATATGACCATTTCTTCCCGCTCCACCGGGGCTGACCTTACGTTAACTAACGGAGTCACGACCACTCCCTCCTGCCGATCGGTGATCTCCCAATACTTATCCAGGGCCAGGCCGTGAATTAGTACGGCAAAGACGAGGAATAACCCCATGGCACGCCGTCCAATTTTCACCGGTAGAAAACGAAATGCACTTAAAAAATATAGCAACGTGGTCGCCACCAGGAAAACACCTCCCAACAGGAGCAGGTCGTAGAGGGTCACCTGCTTTTTTAACGCCCGATACAGGTCTACTAGGAAAAAACCCTCCGGGAGGGTAATGCGATCTACCACTCGCGCTTTTACGATGTCCAGGTTAAACCGTAAGTCTTTATCCCGGGGTCTAAACTGGATTCCTTTTTCGTAGGCCCAAACGGCTTTCCCAATCTCACCAGCGCGGAAATAGGCATTCCCTAAATTATAGTACAAGTACGGATGCTCCACCTCCTGCAACAAAGTTTCGTAAACCCGGATGGCCTCTTCATAACGTTCCTGGTCAAACAGGTGATTCCCATAACGGAATAGACTATCCGCAGTAACACCCTGGCCGTATAGATTCCCACTCAGCCCAATTAGAAAAATTAAAGAAAAACTCAATCTCAGAAATCGCACTTATCCACCTCTTGCAGGAGTTTTTTAGCATCTTTGAGAAGGGTCTGTTGAGCTTCTTCGGCTCCCGGGGCGTAGCGACCAGCATCACACCGTTTTAACAGCGTTACCAAGGAGTGTAGTAAGTCAGGGTCCATTTTCCCAGCGAAAAGTGTTTCTACACGCAGGGGATCCAATTTATCCGTAGAGAGGAGAAAACGTTGTTTCAAATAGCGATAAATCACTGTAGCCACTTGGGCAAACAGGTCTTCTTCTGGTTTCCGGAGCGCTCGCAGGGCTTGTTTTAACGCTCGTTGTGACATTCTGAGGTTGTAGGTTGCCTGGCGCCGGGACTGGAGTTGATTTACCGTAGCCGGTAGGAGCCAGAAAAATGCAGCCAGGCCATACACTGACCAAATCCAAGCGGAAAGGGGCCGGTGATCCTTCCGCATCCAGCGAGAGACTCGAGTCTTATTGTAACGAATATCCTCTCCTAACAAGGCGATTTCTTTTTTAGTGAACCCGGAGCCAGTGGCCAGGGGAGCATTTCGGGCTGGGGTCACGGAAAGGGTCAGAGGACGGCTCGATGTCCGCTGCCATTGAGCGCTTCGGGGTTCGAAATAGGTGAGATAAACCTTAGGCAATTGATATTTCCCGGGGGAACGGGGTATGAGAATGTACTCATATGTAATCTTTCCAGTGAATTGATCCCACATGGCCTTCTGCTCGAAGGTCGAGGTGGGCGGGAAGACGTCCATATTGTTGGGGAAATTCAACTCAGGTAGACTAAACATGTTGAGGTTGCCAGTTCCCTGCAAAAGAATCTTCAAAGTTACGGCTTCATTCACTTTCACGTTATTCGTATCTAAAAAGGCCTGGATTTGGAATTGCCCTACGGCCCCGGTGAAGTCCGCCGGTTGTCCCTCAGGATAGGGTTTTACATGAATGGAAACCGGTTCAGTGCGCAAGACGCGGGATACGGTCTCATTAAAAAAGGAATCAAAAAAAGGTTCATCCCAAATACTCCGACGTCGTCGCTCCACCTGTACCTGGCATTTTACCGTCATGGGATCTATAGACAAGTCCCCTGTTTTCGTGGGAAACATAGCCACCTTGTACAAGGTGGCTGCCTGGTACTCCACCCCCTTCAGGCGGGTCGTGTTAAAACGCGGCGCCCGGGGTACGGATAACTCTTCTACCCAAAAACCGACCCCCTTAGGATAATCGATAGTCTCAATGCCCATTTTTACCCGCGTGTACAGCTTATACGTTAGAGTAACTTGTTCGCCCACGTAGGCTTCTTCCTTGTCCACATCCACCAAGAGAAACAGGTTTCCCCGCTGTTTCACACTCCCACTTTTCTTTACCATAACACGGATGGCCTGGGTGCGGTATTTTTTCCCTCCCACGGTAACCTCTAAAGCGGGAATGATGATAGTCCCCGTATGGTTGGCCACTAAAGTCCAGCTCAAACTCTTGGTGGAGGTAGCTCGCCCATTGACCCATTGGAAATTACTCTGTTGGGCCGGGCCACTCACGATTGAAAAGTCCTTTAATAGCGGTGATATATTTACACTTGGATTAAAATCGCTGTTCTCCGCTTCAACTTTGAAAGTAATGGTCTCGTCTAAAGAGATGGTAGTGGCATCCACCGTGGCCCGTACTTGGACACCCCACACTGTCGAAATAAGAGCTAGGAAAAGGAGTGTTTTAACAAGAATGCGTGGACCCATTACCAATCCTTCTCCAGCGTTCGGGTTTTGGCCCGTGCCATTTGGATTTTCTGGTGAATTTTTTCATTCTCCTTCAGCGCATCTAAAATCGCTTTTGCCTGTTGGAGATTCTGTTGCTGGTTCGACGCCTGTTGGTCTTGGGGTGACTGTTGCTCTTGCTGCAACGAATCGGCAGAGGCCGTTTGTGATTGGGATTCCTGGTCTTTTTTCTCTTGAGAAGAAGATTGCTGATCCTTAGGGTTGGATTGCGACTGGATAGAGGAATCCTGCTGATCCTCTTTCTCTTCCTTGTTCTTTTTATTTTTATCTGACGAATTCTGAGACTTTTGTTGTTGCTGGGGTTTCATCTGGTAGCGCAACAACTCGTAGTTAATTTTAGCATCCTCATCGTGGGGTGCCAACTCTAGGGCTTTCCGGTAAAAAGCAAGGCTCTCCTCAAAACGCTGGGCCTGATAAAGGGTATTGCCCATGTTGTAATATATTTTCGCCTTCAGTTCCGGGTTGGTAGTAGAAAGTGCGTTTTCGAAGGCCTCCATGGCGGCCTGATAGTCCTGAAGTTTGTAGGCAGAAGTACCCAACCCGTAATTCGCTTCGGCACTATCACGATGTTTTTGAAGAACGTTCTCGTAATAGGAACGCGCCTTCTCATAGTCGCTTTTCTGGAATAATTCGTACCCCCGGTCAGCACCCCAGAGCGATGGAAGGGAAACCATCAGGATAATTGCTGTTGTCGAGACAGTTTTAAACAATGCGACCCCTCCAGGTATCATCTCGAGGACTACGTGTAGGTAAGAACATGCTGGCTAAAAAGCAAACTAATGCCAGCGTCGCAAATCCCTGATAGCGGTCCTCGAACTGGGAGTAAACATGGGTTTGTATGGTCTGCTTGTCCATCTTATCGATGGCTTTGAGAATCTCCTTATAATTAGCCAGCCGGTTGTCGAACCGTGTAAAGATCCCATGGCCGATCTGAGCAATTTCCCGTAAAATCTCCTCATTCAACGCTGACGTAACCAATTTACCCTTGCGGTCCCGTTTGTATTCATTCCGCTTCCCCATATCGTCGATAATGGGAATCAGGGAACCGGTTACAGTTCCCACACCCACGGTATGAATGATCACCCCTTGCTCTGCCGCTTCCCGGGCAATTTCTAAAG
>CAZBEL010000181.1:0-4049 GCA_964490885.1 uncultured bacterium | reverse complement strand
AGTCGAAACGGTCATCCAAACCACCGTAAGACCCTCCGCGTGAAGATTGGGTATGGACATCGGCAAAGGCGCTGTTATTATGCCACGAGCCGATACGGTCCACCGGGTCGAAAAGTTGACCATCTGTGTCGCTTCCGGGGCTGGTGAGCATGTCAAAGGCCGGTTCAGTAGAACTATTGTTGCTATATATGTTGAAATCTCCGCAGACGAGGAAGTGGCTACCCGCTGGAAGGTCGTTCAAATAATTCCTTAGGATGGTGGCTTCTGTCAAACGCATATTGGCGTTGCTGCTACCTGAACTGGCTTTGAAGTGGACACCGTAAATGCGGAACTGGACACCAGAGGCGCTTTCTTCCAAAACGAATTCCACCACATCCCGCTGACCGCTTGTCTGGGCGGTGGGAACGACCGCTGTGCTGATAAAATTGAACTTATCCGTGCGGTAGAACAGGGCAATGTCCTGGGTAGCGGTCTGATCGGTGAAGGGAGCACCGGTCCAGGCATTGGGTTGCCAGGTCTCCAGCACATCCGAGAGAAAGTGATTGTATCCAACCGACCCTACGACTTCCTCAGCAACGATGATATCCGGTTCCATGTCAGCAAAGGTCGTGCGAAAGGAAGTAGCCCTAGTAGTATCATTCTGGAAATTCCAGAGATTATATGTAACTACAGTGTACTCTGCGGCCCATAACTGGCCCAGGAATAGGGCGGCAACTATCCAGTATTGGTTACGCAGATGTTTCACGCTGAGTTTATCTCTACTTCAATGCGCCCCACAACGATCTTCCGGTGATTCCGCAGGATGGGGTGAGCGTATGTTTCTAATGCGTCCAGCGCCTGTTCGGTTATTAAGTTCAGGTGTTTCAAAATGGCGAGGGTGACGGCTGCTGAGCACCGCTGATTACCATCTAAAATTTTGATGGCGATCCCTACCGTCTTTCCTGCTGACGTACGCAAACCGATCCCGCGAACGCCTTCACCTCCTGTTTTGGAGACAGCGTTCCCTGCCATGGTCATCATAAAGTCAGTATCAAAGCGTTTGGTGCCCCCTACTAAATAGGGGTGGGTGGTCATGGCCTCATAGAGTACTTGTAACTCAGGGCCCGTTCCCTCAACCAGTTTTTGGTACATGCGGGCAATGCTCACCAGGGGTAAAAAAGGTACCGGTGCACTACAACCGTCGGTCCCCAGGGTGAAGGTATCCACTTCGGCAAACTTCCGTACTTGTTTGAAAATAGCTTTTTGTACGGGATGATCCGGGCGTGTGTATCCTTGGTAGTCCACCTTTAAGTGTTTGGCCAGGGCAAGCATCCCCGCATGCTTGCCACTGCAATTGTTGTGGAAGGGAGTGGGCTTTTGTTTGGCACGGATTAAAGCCCAGCGGGCATCTGGATGGAAAGGTAGGTGTGCGCCACATTCATAGGCCTCTGGGCCCAAACCCAATTTATTCATCATGGATCGGGCTAATTTCAGGTGTTTATCCTCTCCGCTATGGGAAGCGCACATAAGAGCCAGTTCTTCGGTTGTAAAACCAGCCGCTTCCGTGGCACCATCCAGGACCGCGGCAGAGGCCTGGAACGGTTTTAGGGTGGAACGAACACAAGTTGGAAAATTTGCGTCTCCAGCTTGCCACAGGACAGTTCCCCCTTCGTCAACTACCACGGCATAGATTGAATGACGACTTTCGACTTCATCGCCACGCAATATGTTTGCCTTAATCTCCATAATCAACTGCCTTTTCTATTGTGTTAAAGCCTTGGTTACCAGAGCTTGAGTCTCAATTGACAACTTGGGAAACAAACATAAACCGGTAACCTTCTCGTTCCAATTCGGGAATTGCCTCCCGGATTACCTTTAGGGTATTCTTACGAACGTGTCCCACCCCAATGGCCACTCCTTTTTGCCGGGCCTTCTCAGCCAGTTCATCCAACTGCAATCGAATAAGATCAGGGTCATTATCGTTGTCTAAAAATACATGCCGCCGGTTGGTGGGAACACCCAATTTACGCATAGTAGTCTCGGCCACCGTTTTTGTCGTGGTTCTGCTGTCCACAAAATACTTTCGCAGGTCTTTCAACACACCCCCCACAATGGTCATGACCCGTTTATCGGCAGTAGCACGTGACCCCTGGTGATTATTCATTCCGGCAGCACCAGTGATGAGTTGAAGGGCCTTTTTCACCCGACGTTCAATTTCCTGACTGGTTTGAGAAGGGCCAATGATATATTCCTCTTCACCATAGGTAGGGGTATTGGTTTCCATGGGCATATGGACAATCACCTCGTGGCCCCTTTCGTGAGCTTTTTTAGCGAAAGATTGGCTGTACTCATGCCCGGGAATGACGCTGAAGGTAATAGGGGTCTGCAGGTCTAAAAATCCGTCTGAGACAGCATCGTTGCGATATCCAAAATCATCAATGATGATCGCTATTTTACCTACAATAGGAGGTGCCGGTTTTGGGGGCAGGATTTCTTCTGGTGCTGGGCGAGTTTTTAATTCACGCAGGGTAAATACTAGGGCGATTGTCAACCCAACTACGACGATGAGTAGGAAAAGGATGATGTTGGTTTGGAGACGGTTAGCTTTTTTGGTCATTATGTGCTAGCAGGGTTAGGGTAACTGTATGGCAATGTCCAAACTCTGGGGTAACCCTAATCCTTGAGAACCAAACTGTATTCCATAGTATAATTGATAGATTCCCCAACGGAATCCAAAGCCACTCCCAATAGCCACTACCTTCCGAGAAAGCCGGGTACTCAATTGAATGGTAAGGCGTTGCCATTGGGTCGATCCGCCAATAAGTAGAATACCTCCTGGCACTTGGGAAGACCATTCTCCTGTCACAAGGAGGGTGTGGGAAAATGTTGGGGTTTCTCTTTGATAGCTCCCCCCAATTAAAAGCCGTAGAGGTAGTTCTGGTGACTGGTTTTCCAGCGGCGACATGGCCCCTAAGTTCAATAGGGATGCACCGAACATTAGATTTTTTGTCACAGCCTGGTTTATACCAATATCCATAGCGAAACCGGTGGAAGATTCCGTGTAGACTTCCATGGTAATGAGCCGTAAGGCGCTGCCCACTGTTAATCGCCCCAACTTCCATGAAGCAAGCCCCTCCACAGTGACGCCAAAGGCACCGAACTGTGCCAGGGGTACATCGGTAGGCGTATCGGTTCGTAGTTCCAGGCCGCGGGTTTCTAAATAGCGGGCTCTAAGTCCGCCGTAACCGAAACGGGTTGACCAGGCAGCGTAGAAAGTGGACGTTCGGCTATCGGCCAACCAGCGTCCGTAAGTGAAATTGATTTCAGGAGTAGCATTACGGATAGTTAAGAGAGCCGGGTTAACGATATTTAAACTGGGGGCTGTAACATGGGCACCCAGAGCCAATTCTTGTGCGCTGGCCGGTACTGTTAAGAATTGGGTACCTACCGCCCCTAAAAAGCTAAAACCAGTCAGAAGAATAAGGGAGCGTCTAAAAATGGAAAGCATAAGTAAAAACGTGGGTCAAGCCGGTGGTCATGGTGGCTGGTTCCACCACTAATGCATAATCTAAATAGGCATCCTGTTTTTTAATGAATGTATAATTCATCCCTAAACCTACTGCTAAGTGGCCATTACCAATTCCAGCGCGTAAATAGTAGTTCTCGCGGAAGGCATATTCTACGCCTCCCCTTAGGGTGTGGCCCAAAATTTTAGTGCCACTGGCAATAACGCCAGCATCCCCTACCAAATATAGGCTACGGTATTGATAATTGGTCCCCAGACGATACAGGGTGGGAAAACTTTCTTTGTAGACCCGACCGCGTTCGGCGAAGACTTTCCCTGTATTCCATTGGTAGTTTGAATTTAAATCCTTGATCATAAAAGCCAGAGTCATCCCTTTAATGGGTTGGGACATCATGCCTACATCGAAACCAATTCCTTTCCCCGTAAGCTGGCTGTCATTCATGGGGAGTTGGTTGTAGAGGATTTTTACGTTAATCCCTACGGCTAGCCAGGAGCTTAATTTTTGGGCAAAGCTTAGATAAACGGCATTTTCACTGGTGGAAAG
>CAZBEL010000180.1:0-4067 GCA_964490885.1 uncultured bacterium | reverse complement strand
AGGCTTTGATCGTGCGCGGTCAGCGATAAGCGTGGAGCCCCGTGGTGTGGTTTGCAGCCTGCCTGCGGGGCTCCGGCGCCTAACTAAACTCCAGGGGTATCAACCCCTTTTCGGAATCAAGGTAGAAATTCCTGTCGATCTACCTCTCCCAGGATCTCTCGATCCCGGCTTTCCCAAAAAAGCCTGTCTTTCCGAATCCCGTTGTGACGGGATGAGGAATCTACGCCTGCCTTTTAAAGTCCATTTGCGGAAAAACTAAAAGACAAAAGTGAGTCTTTAGGCTCATCAACAAACATTTGCAAGGATACTAACGACAAAGGGTAATGATTCCCAGAGGTAGACTCCTCGGTCGTCTCTCACTCGGAACGACAGGTCTTTTTATTACCGGATATTCCAGCAACCTTGAGAAAGTCTTGTGCAAGGCTTCCCAATGTGAGACAGAGGTGATGACAACCTTTACGGTTCAGGTAAGGGGTCGTAGTCGGAAAACCTCAATCGCTGGTCGAATTCAGCGTCATTTTGTTAAGAGCAGATCTTCCACTTCACTCAGTTTTCCGTCTATTTGCGGGTTCGGTTCGATTTGCAGGATATAGGCGATGAGGGGGTATATATTCACGTTTTCTAAGGTTCCCCGAAGATGGCCGTTTTTAAAGGCCGGGCCATCGGCCACGAAGAGTCCCTCCATACTCCGCAGGGAATTGTCGTAACCGTGCATACCCTGGGGGATATGACGGGAATAGGTCGAATCGGACATAGTAATGTCCCGGATTAGCCAGCCCTCATCGGCCACTAAGAGTAGGTCTTTGATCCGGTAGTTATCCCGGTAGTGATACCGGGGCGGGATCTCTTCCTTGAGGTAGGCCCGCAGGTGGGGAGCCTTCTCCAACGTATCCCGGAGAGTGATAAGACGGTTCTGGGAAACCCCATACAGGAAAGACGTGGGCTCGTAACCCTCCTGGATAATCCCTGTCAAATCCATATAATCTTGTAATTTTATGGTCCGCTCGGGAGTGGTGGCCGCCATGCCGTGGTCGCTCACCAACAGGAGGTTCAGATCGGGGTAAATGGGCAAGGCTTTTAAGCTGTCCAGCAGGATTCCTAACAGGGAGTCCAGGGAAGCAACCATCTGTTTCGTTTCCGGGCTACGGGGACCGTAATCATGCCCCGTTGCATCGGGTTCGTGGAAGTAGAGCAATACCAAGTGTGGGTGCTGTGGTGGGGGTAAACGGAACCAGGCCATCACGGTGTCTATCCGAGCTGGGAAAGGAACCGTTTCATCGTACCGCTTCCAGTAAGAAGGGTAGACTCCCTGGATGGGAGCTTCGGAACCCACCCAGTAAAAGGAGGCTGTCTTGACTCCCTGTTTCTCAGCGGTGACCCAGATGGGTTCACCCTCATACCAGCGGGGATCCTCTACCTTAGAGCGGTCGCTGATGCGGTAAGTTTCGTTAAACCGGGGATCATAGAAAGTGTTAGCAATGAGGCCATGATGTTCAGCGTACATCCCCGTGGCGATACTGTAATGATTGGGGAAGGTCTTGCTAATGAACACCGGCCGGAGTCCTTCGGCCCTGACTCCCTGGGTTGCCAGTTGGTGGAAATTGGGTGTGGGGTACCACTCCAGGTAGTCCGCCCGGAACCCGTCGAAAGAAACCAAGAGAACATAGGGTCGCTCGGGTTCCCCGGCAAAAACCAAGCACAGGAGCAAAAACCAAGTTGAGAAGAAAGCTTTTTTCATGAGTGGCGGTTTATTCGGCAGAATGAGTTGGGTAAGGTACGAACGCCAGGATGGTCCGGGGATATTCGTCAGTAATTATGAGGAACCCGCGGTCGTCCAGTCGCACCAGTCCTTCCCAGTTGCGCGGCTCTTGAAGATCCAAGGCGATCTGGATAGGGGACGTAGAGGTGAGGGTAATCCCTGCCGGTGTAAATTGGAATTGGACCAGGCGTTCCACATGCTCTGTTTGCTGATGAGTGGTCCCGCGTCCGAAACGCTTTACCAACAGGTCCTCCGCCGGCTGGAGGTATTTTGCCTCCCCGGGCCAGTAATAATTAATGGCCCAGAAGATTTCCTGGTCGTCCATGGCTGTGACATCAGTAATGCGGTATTCAATGGTAGGGAATTGTATTGAGGCCAACGGTTTCAGGGTTGTAGCATAGCGCACCGCTTTGGGTTTGGGGTTTACTGTGCGGCCATTAGCTTCGTAAAAGGCCACCAGGCTGTGATTATACACTAGAAGCGCCTCGTAGGCCATGTTCTTAATGTTAACGGGAGGCTTCAAGGTTACCCGGGAATTAGGATTAATTGTGACCGTCCAGGCGGTAGGATCGATGGTACCGTTAACTAAGTATCCTAACATTTTCCCTTCGTTTTTCGCCTCCAGAGCCAGGTATACCGTGTCCCCGTTAAAGCAGATGGCTTCCAGTCCTTCGTAGCCGGGAATTTCCCGTTCGTAGTCTGGCAGAGACACGGTGACGGGTTGAGGTTCAAGTGGGTTTTCTGAAGGGTGTTCCAGCCATTGGAGAAGAGCAGCTTTGGAGATTCGATAAAAAGCAGGTTCTGTGGGGGACACATTTTGGGGGAGGAGTATGAGTGTCTCGTGGTACCAGGCTAAACCGGACATTTCCCGCTCGGTGTTGGCTGCCGGGCCAGTGAGGGGGATTTCCAGCGGGGCGACCTCTTGCGCTAAAGTGGTTGCCAGGAGGCAATAGAAGAGGATAATAAGTCGAACGGAGTTCATGCGGTAGGGGTTAAATTTGGTACGGAAATTGGCTTTGTTTAGGCATACACACAAGTTAAATATGGACCAGGCCCGGCGGGTCATGGTTCAGGAGCAATTACGGAATCGCGGGATCACTGATGAGCGCGTCCTGAAGGCCATGGAAGTGATTCCCCGTCACCAGTTCGTGAGTGAAGAGCAACGGGACTTTGCTTACGAGGACGGCCCCCTACCCATTGGGAAGGCTCAGACCATCAGCCAGCCGTACATCGTGGCGTTTATGACCGAAGTATTGCAGGTACAGGGGGATCATACCGTGTTGGAGGTCGGCACGGGGAGCGGATATCAAGCGGCGATCCTATCCCTGCTGGCCACACGAGTGATATCCCTGGAGATCGTGGAAGAATTGGGTTATACCGCAGCGCAACGCCTGGCGAAGTTGGGCTACACGAACGTTGAGGTCCACATAACCGACGGGAAAAAGGGGTGGCCTGAACATGCGCCTTATGATCGCATCTTAGTCACTGCCGCCCCGCGGAAAGTCCCGGAGGTCCTCATCCACCAGTTGAGCCCCGGGGGGCGTATGGTCATCCCCGTGGGTAAAACCTTGTTCAACCAGTCCCTGGAGATCATTACCAAGACCGAAGCCGGTGACGTGGAAATACAACCCTCTCTTCCGGTGCGCTTTGTTCCCTTGGTGTGATTTTCCAGTAGTGGATGCTGAATGATTCAGGGCGTAAATTCCACAGTTAAGATTCACCGTTCATGATTAACAAGCTTTTATTTACCCTACTCCTCACCGGACCGCTCCTGGCGCAAAGTATACCCACTGAAGAACAGGCTCCCCGGCGCCCCCGGCTCACCCGGGAGACGATCCAACAGACGTTTGGGAAAAAGTCCATTGCTTATTTAAATACACGCCAGGGGACTCCCCACCGTATCTTGGTGGAAACCGCTCCTCAGCAGTTAGTGAGTTTGGCGAGTCTTCCCCAGGTGGCGCGGGACTTTGTAGCCCGCAACCCTGCCGTGTACGGCGTAGCACCTGAAGAATTGACTCTGGAAGTGGTGGAGCGCGCCGGGCCCGTGTACTACGTGATCTTCCGTCAAACCTACCATCAAGTACCTGTGTACCAATCCCGAGTGGATTTCCGTTACCGTACCAACGGTCAGTTGGTTACCACCGGGGCCGATGTATATCCCGATATAAACCTGAACCCCACTCCCGATTTAGGGGCCGATGTAGCCCTGGTCCTAGCCCAAACGGAAGTGGACTTTTTCCCTGACAATGGTGATTTGATCGTGGATCAACCCGAATTGTATGTGTATGTGAATGAGGAAACACCCCTT
>CAZBEL010000179.1:0-4078 GCA_964490885.1 uncultured bacterium | reverse complement strand
TGGGCCGCCGTGGTTCCCACCTTGTCAAAAGAACCGCCTCCCAACAAAGCCACCGGCATTGCCATCACCAGCAGGTAAAGCCCAACGAGGATGACAGGCCCAAACCGTTGTGATGACCCTGAACTTTGATACCGGTCCGTTTGCGCTTCCACCTTCATTTTATCACCAAGAACCGTCCCAGGGCCTCGTACCCATCCGGTGTACTGGCATGGAAGAGATACACTCCCGGGGCAATGAATTGGTCGTTCCTCGTCCGCATGTTCCAGAACTCGTACCCCGTAGGACTATCGTGCACTACAGTGGCCACATGCTCGCCCACCAAGGTGTAGATCTTAATAGTGCACTGCTGGGGAAGATTATTGAACTGCAAGCGTTTCCCGAACTCATCCTGTTCCCAGATATTGGTTACCACGTAAGGATCGGGAACCACACGGATGTTCTTTAACGGATTCCCGGCAACTACCGTATCACTAACCGCGGCCGCTTGGGTCGTGAACTCATAGGTGATCTGGGGACTGAAGTTCTTCCTGGTGAGAATGGTAAACTGGTCCCCATCCGTAGGGGGCACGGCGTCAATGATTTCCATTTCCCCAAAGAGATTATACGACGTGTCCGGTTTATTATTCGTAAACAGGTACAGGTAGTTAGGAATCGTGTCCCCCGTGATGGGATCAATCTCAACCTTCTGCAAGATGAAGAAATCCACATGCTTCTCGTACCAACCGGGGGTGCCTGGCAGATAACCGGAACCTCCGGGGACTAGATCCCACCCTAAGGGACTGTAATAATAACGGCGGTAATCTTCCCAGGGAGCGTCAATTGCGAATTCGCACAGCCAGATATCGTCAGTCACGTCCACCGGATTATCTGGATCAGTAATAATTTCCACTCGCAGCGGTACGTACTGCTTTTCCGCGCGAATTTCACCAGTAAAGGCATCGAACCAGGTGATGGAATCACCGCCTGTATAGCTCACCGTAATTCGCCAATCATCGAAAGTGGTAATATCTTTTTGAATTAGCATGGCCCCGGCGTTGGGGTCAATGCTCTCCACTCGCCAGTCGAAAGTACACGTATCCCCCTGCACTTTGGTCCACCCTAAGTACGTTACGTCAGGCTCCGGTTCCTGCACAACTAAGCGGAATCCATCCACTACCGGCAAATTATCCCCGGTCTCATCAGAGAGTGTATGGTGACTGAACAGTGTGTCCATTTCGGTGACATCTACCAGCGTAAATCCCAACTCCCGCACAGTATCCCCTTTTTCAGAAACGGCAAAATCGCTGAACGTTATCTTGTAATCGTGCCCGGTAATAGCCGCTGGATCCACGATTTTTACTTGTACCGTACCATCACACTGTCCCCCTTGAGGAGTCAAATTATCCGGAGGAACCCAAGCGGGAGCAATGTTACTCGCTTTAACTCCCGGTATCACAGAGACCACATGCGGCTCGGAGTCGGCTTGGCCCAGGGGGTACATGAGGGAAGGCATGAGTTCATCGGGATTTTGGTTCCCTTTGTCATAGGCCGTTACACAGTAATAATACTGCACTCCATTGATCAAATTAGAATCCACAAACGTGTGAGTAAGACCGGAGTTGGTCCCTAAATGCTGGGGATAGGCGGGATCCTCCCCTTCTACTTCATCAACCAAGTCAAAGATTGCCAGGGGGACATATCCCACCAACTCGCCGTATACATTGTGGATGGGCGTTCCCCACGAACTAATGGGGACCCTATCGGTGCTACGGAAAATTTTGTACCCCTCAAAATCCAATTCCCCAGACAGAGGATCCCGGGAACTTTCGGAGGGCTCTGCGCTCCAGTAGAGGGTCACCCGCTGATCCCCAGGAACGGCTTGTACCACCGGCGGTTTGGGCGGGGCGGGGCCCTGGTAATAGGCGTCGTGCATCTTATTGGCCATGGCCAGGTTTTCCATGAGATCGGTGAGGTCAGGGGCGTCGGGTTGGGTTCCGGCGTCCCCCATAATCAGCGCCAGGGAAAAGGTAACGGTGGAATCAGCCTGGAGGGTGAAAGGACCGCTGGCAACGATGAAATTAATGGCATCACCCTCTAAATCCACGCCACTCTCTTCATCATACCAGGACGGATAATAGAAAGCCAGGGAATCCTCCCCAGTGTAATCTATCCGGCGATCGCTCCCGTGAAAATAGTATTTGGGGTCCAGCAAGTAGGGGCTGTCTTTATCGCTGGTCATGAGTGCCCACAGTTCCTCGTCAGTAGACGGGGACACACCCCGGGCGAAATGGTGAAAATCGGTGATCCCCCGGTTATTCGGGGTGTCGTAAATCCGCAACCCTACAATCCCTAATGGATCGTCGGTCTCGGCCCAAGTTTTATTGGGGGTGTTATTCAGGTCGTACACGTAAACGAAATCTTTCCGCCAGTTATTGTCGCTATCCAGGATGTTGATGTAATCGTGGTTATCATAGTCCGGGCGAAACTTGGCATACATTCCCACCCAGAGACTGTCCATATCGTGGCCGCTGTTATTACGGAGGCGCAGTTCCCAGAAGACAAAATCCTCGGCATAGGGGCGGCCAAAACTGTAAGCGGTCTGTTCCACCTCCAGGCCTACTCGGCCCCGGGAATTGTAATCGTCATTGTACAAACTATACAAATCGCGGTCGGAGACAAACTCCCCCTCTTTCTCTACCAAGGTATTAGGAAAGTCGGGATGGTTCAAATCAATCCGGTAGTGCCCCGGCCAATGGCGCTCATTGTCACTCTGGGTATCCACCCACTCCCCCGTTTCATCATAAAACCCATAGGGCCAGGTCTCTACCAAGTCGCTGGAAGCCTGATAAGGTGTATCATCGGAGGCCTTGACCTCCCCTGAATACTGTCGTCCGGCAGCATCGTCTGGGGGTAACCAATCGGTGATCCTGGTCATGGATTGGGAAACCGTTTCGATCACGTTGGTATCGTTCACCGCTAACATGAACCCCAGACCGAAGGCATATTGGTGATCATCTCGTGCACTGCGAGGCCAGTGCCCGGCGTTGGTAAACCACATGTGAAAATTCGCTAAATCACCCACATTACTGGTGTTGTTACTTAGCTGGCCCTTGTCCATGACGCCCACAGCCTTTTCCGTAATCCCCGCCGTCTTAAGTAAAGCCGACCGGGACAAATCTGTGTGGCAACGGGAGCAATCTTGAGCCAGCAACAGGGAACCTGAGAGGAAGACAACTCCCACTGTTAGGTATAAACGCAATAGATGTTCTCTATAGAATAGCCCGGCCTGATGGATCATGATCTGCCCTTTTTTACCAATCAATGTCTAACCCCAATTTAATGCTTCTTCGGGGGCCAATATGGGCGGGATTAAGGTTCGCATCCAAAGAGGTTCCTACTCCGGCAAAGCCGGGATCAAAAGGATCGCCAGTCCGAGAATACACGTAGAGGACATTCTCATAATCGGTGAGATTCAGTACCTCCAAGAAAAAAGTGAGTTTCAGGGGATTCCAATCCACATACTTTTTCAACCGCAGATCGACCGTCAGGGTCCACGGTTTCCGGGCAGAATTGGGGATCACCCGGAAGGTTGGATCCACATAGGGCGTGTAGGGTAGACCGCTCCCTGCATTTACCAAAATATTGCCATTCAGCCGCGAGAGAGGGTAAAAAGCCCCTAAAGAAGGTCCAACTTTGCTGGGGGTTCGGATGCTGAGGTTTAGGGCAATGTCATGACGTTGATCGAAATCGAGATAATATTCCTGGTGGGGTACTTCCTCCTCTGTATAGGCGGAAAAGTAACCACTGATGGGGTTGGAGTTATTCCCCTTGGCCACTGAAAGGCTGTAATTAAAAGAGCCACTGAAATACCCCCCAAACCGTTTCTGGATGGAAAAATCCACACCTTTCACGCTGGCATAGTCGGTGTTGGTAAAGATCACGTAGGGATTGGCTAAATGACGAATCTCATAGGTGGACAGTAAATCCCGAATATCCTTGGACCAAACCGTCAATTCCAACGCCAGATCGCTGGACAAAGCCTGGCGTACGCCTGTTTCAAAGGCCACGGTTTTCTGGGGTTTTACGGCCGGGTTTCCCA
>CAZBEL010000178.1:0-4119 GCA_964490885.1 uncultured bacterium | reverse complement strand
ACATTTATTCTAATTTCAATTAAACCTTCATATGGAGCTTCATTTTCCCAAAACCGATTCTATACTATCATTTGTAGAAATAACGTTTAGCGTCCGGTAACCGGTTAAAACAGTTGACTATATGCTTTTAACGGGTTAAAACAAAATACAACTTAACAAGTAGTATGAATCAAAGCACCAACAGGAACTTTTAACCGCTGCTTATTATAGTACTCCACTGCTTGTTTGGTTTTGAAAACCTCAACCTGGACATCATGCTTTTTAAGAAAATCTAGGGTTTCTTGTAAAACTTTTAAACGACCATAGACGCCACACCCCAACACGACCATTTTTACCCTACGCTTTACCAGTTCCTCGACATCAGCGATTTGAATCCCGGGGCTATGCTGGGTCCCTGTTTCTCGCCAATCCCAAGCCCGACTGCCGTCGGGAAAAAGCTTTACATCGCGGTAACTATCAGTCCCATCCACTTCCACCTGACCCCATGACAAAGAGGTGATTTTTGGTGGGGACTTCTTACTCGATAATGGAGCATTTTCAATCTTAATACCAGCCATAACGCAACCTTTTACAGAGTAGAATAATTATTTGCGTTCATTTTTTCAACGGTTAATTGACCTATCACTTCTCTACCCAAACCCAGGATCAATTGATCTCCGGCCTTTATGGGACCAACACCTGCAGGTGTACCGGTGAAAATAATATCGCCAGACAATAATGGGATTCGATTCGATAGATAATTAATGAGCCCAGGAATGGAAAATAGCATACTATTCAACGTGGCGCTTTGAACTACCCGGTCATTGACTCTTAGCCAAAATTTCTGGGACCATTTTTTAATGTCCGGTGGATGAAACTGGCTCACCCAGGCGGCATTAACAAAGGATTTTGCCAATAGCCAGGGATGTCCTTTCTGTTTAAGCTCGTTTTGCATAGCGCGGTCAGTGAAATCAATCCCTAAGGCAAAGCCACCAATATGAGAGTAGGCCTTATCCTGATCAATTTTGTATCCACCTTCGACGATGTAAAGGACTATCTCTAACTCATGGTGAATCGTTGTTTTTAAAGGAAAATGAACGACCTCTTGTGTACTTAGGACCGAAGTGGGTTTCATAAAAAACAGCGGTTCATCAATGACTGGGTTACCCAACTCGCAGGCGTGGTTGGCGTATGTCCGCCCGGCAAAATAAAGATTCGCAACTGGCAACTGAGAACCGGTGTGATCATAAACATGGGGCATGTCGTGATTCCTAAGAGTGCATTTCTTCTACATTAACGGTAAACAAATCGTTGAACTTTAATTGTCCATCGCTAGTCACCCGCCCAACAGTTGTGGAGGGAATACCTACCGACATACAAATCCGTTCAAACTCCATGAGATCATCCTCCCCTAAAGTGATGAGGACGAGTCCCTGTGTTTCTCCAAAGACAAGTTCGTCATCACGCAGCTTGCGCGAAAGAAAGATTCGGGCACCCGTTTCATTAGGCGAATGTTGGAGGCAAGTTAGGACCGCCACAGCCAGCCCCCCCGTTGCGACATTGGCGGCCGATTTTAACAAGCCTGTTTGAAGACCCTGGAGAATTGCTTCATGCAGACGGCTTTCCATAGGCAAATCGATGGTGGGTATGGGCCCGTCCTGATGGTTATGGATCACCCGCAAGTAGAGGCTGCCCCCCAACTCTCCACGGTGGCTACCCAACATGGAAATAAACTCACCCGGTTCTCGGAAAGTACAACGGATGGGCTCTAATTTTGAGGTTCCAACGACAGCCACTTCACAATAAACATCTTCAGTTTCCTTTTCCGTGACGGTGATATTTAACAGGGGAAGTCGCAAGGCTTCGCACGCTTCTCGACAGCCCCGGACTATAGCCATGAGTTGTTCCTTCTGCTCCTCCCGTTGCCAAACTTCTCCATGAATTACAATAGCCACACCTAAGGGATTCACCCCGCGGCAAACCAACTCCCGGGTGACAAGGGTCACCGTGCTGCTGCCACCTCTGTAGGGATCTAAAGAACATAAATGGGGTCGGCTACCACTCATGAGGGTCAGGTGCAACCGTTTAGTTTCGCCTCCTTTAGAAGGCAACAGAAACTCTTGGTGTTCATAAAGAATGGCATCCTGCCGATCTTGCACCTTCGCTTTTAGCAAGCGACGCAATACTGCAACATAGTCATCTGGTTCATCCAACTCAGGCATTTCCGATGGAATTGCCGTCTGGTAAGGCCTATTGAAATCCTGTGATGTATCACGTTCAATATCTGGAAGAACTGCCCGAGGTAAACTGAATAAATGCTGATCACCTTGTTGTACGATGAAATGTTGTTTATCGACGAAAGTCCCCAGGTATTCCGGCGTGATATCCTGTGTCTGGCAAATTTCAGTAAACGTCTGTTCAAAGCCTTCCTGAATAATAACTAAAAGTCCGCGTACCTTCCGAGAGTTTATGCGCTTTAGTTCACCGGGATCTTTAATATGGAGTAGTAGTCCAAAGTTTTCGTCTTTCAAACAGTCTAGATAGGCCGAACCCAAACCGTAAGGGTTAACAACACAAGTCTTCAATAACCAAGCTCGACCAATGATCTCAGCGATGAGTACAATTAAATTACGACTTTGATTTAAGAAAAATAACCTATTCCCTGCTTTCAATGGTCTTTGGCTACCATCTGTAGCAGGAAATAACCCAGCGGCGAACTGGGTCCCGGATGTATGCAATACTAAACGCTGTGTAATTCCATAACGGGCACATTCCCGCTGAATAGAGGTAGGAACCAGGGATTTCTTGGATTCCGTGGCTAATATAAGCTGTAAACCGTGGCTAGCTGGAACCGCAAGAATTGGGGATTTATCTCCCAAGAGGCCGGGGAATGGATTCTGCCTATGTATCGAGTTGAGCATGGCCTTGATAAAGACCTTTTCCAACTCAGTTGGTGTCCGGTTGAGAGCTGCTAATACTCGTTGCATTTCCTGGGAACGGTTTTTAGAATCAGTCATCGTTGTTTATACGCGTTAAGGTTCCTTTAGAGGAGACGGTATCGTTGAAAAGTAGCGTCAATGACTTCCCAGGGATATCCTTTTCGATAAAGAAAATCACGCAGCCGTTGTTTCTCTTTGTCTGTTAGGGAGGCTCCTTTTTCGATATGCCGTTTTGTTAGCAGAGCGTCAACAAGACTTTCCATCGGAAACTCTTCATAAGTTTTGGTTACCGCCATTTCCACCAAATCCTCCGAGAGGGTAAAGGTTCTTAACTCAGCTCGAAGAGCAAAAGGACCAATCAGTTTGTTATTGGCCTTCTCTCGTGCTAATTGGAAGGCAAATTCCGTATCGTTGAGGTATTTTTTTTCTTCTAATTCATCCAGGATGCGGTCTACCACTTTCGCTGGATGTTTTTTTTGCAACAACCGACGTCGTAATTCCCCCCGGCTACGGGGACGATACCCGAGTAAATTTAAAGCCGATTCCCGCACCTGATACATTTCTTCTTTGGTCTGTAACTCGTTCACGGCCACAGAGGTCACACAATCGCCTACACCCAAACCACTTGATAGAAAAACGTCTTCAGAAATTCCGAAGACGTCTCCATTGTCAAGGTGGATCATCCGGCGTTTTCTACGCCGCCCTTGAGTTTTAATAGCGACAATTTTACTCAGCTTTGCCTTCCCCGTCGGATTCTAAACCCACAAAGGCCTTTACATCTTTAATGATTTGGTCCCGGATTTCGGAATTGGCTTTCAGGAACGCTTTGGCATTTTCCCGGCCCTGGCCAATCTTCATGTCTTGATAGGAATACCAGGCCCCTGTTTTCTGAACAATATCCCCTGTGACGGCTAGGTCCAGGATATCTCCCTCATACGATATTCCACTGCCGTACATGATATCAAATTCGGTCATTTTAAACGGGGGAGCCACCTTGTTCTTTACAACTTTTACCCGAACCCGATTCCCGATAGAGTCGGTGCCATCCTTAATCGTGGTAATACGTCGTATTTCCAAACGGATGGAGGTGTAAAATTTCAATGCCCGACCTCCCGGGGTTGTCTCCGGATTGCCAAACATGACGCCAATTTTTTCTCGGATCTGGTTAATGAACAAGACGGCTGTGTTGGAGCGATTGACC
>CAZBEL010000177.1:0-4138 GCA_964490885.1 uncultured bacterium | reverse complement strand
GAACGTCAAGGTACCAGCACCTATTACACCCACCTTCAAGGTTGGCCCTGGGCCCGGACGCTTTACCCTTATTTAGTGAATTTGGGCTTAGCAAGAGAAGGCATGGTCCATCGATCCTACTACATCACCCGCCAGACCGATATGCCCGTTTTCTTGGTGGAAGGGGCCTTTCTCTCCAATCCCTACGACGAACAATTCTTAATGCAGGATGGGAACTTGCGTCGCTTAGCCCAGGCGGTTTACCAGGGATTGGAATCCTATTTACTGTCTTTAGCTCAATGATGAGACTTTGACACCATTGATCTTACCCGTTAGTCTAATAATCGGTTAGCCTACAATTCCAGATAGTCAATGCGGGGGTTGTGCTCGAGTTTTAATACAGGGTTTGTATGCCGAAGCCGTGTGGATCTATAGTAATGTCGCTCGTATTTATTAGTCAACCTCACCGATTGTTTAGACAATTTGGAAATGTGGGAATAAAGTAATAGGTTGTACATAATTAGACGGATATAGAAAAGAGCGAACAAAAAGGGATGGAAGTCGTAGTACTTTTAATTGGGTTGGAGCGGGGTGCCTCGAACGCATAGGACTTTTATTAAGGAATATCTTTAGACATGGTTAGTTTGTGGTTTACTAGTTTGCCTCGTGAATAACAGACCCTATTTTTTACTTCTCATATGGTTGTTGGGAGGGTGTGTGGCTCCCCGGGTGGAATCGGTCCCAGTTGCCGTTCAGGCCGATGGAGAGTACGATTCTGAATTTCCCAACCTTGCAGCTTCCCAGGCGCTGGAAGAAATCAGCCAGGCGGTGAAGCAGATCAACAGCGTGGCGTTTTACAAAAGTTATCATTTCCCATCTGGACTTAAGATCCAAAATGCTCGGTCTCTGGATAGTGCTCTTGCCACCATGGACAACCGGATGGAGGTCATTAACAATTCTGTGTATGGTACGGCCACCATTATCCAGCGGACCAGTAACAAAATCCTCTTCTTGACCAGTGCTCACGTAGTTTCCGCTCCAGATACAATACGTTCCTACTGGATGGAGGGAGGCCAGGAATTTTTAGAGGGGATCGCGGTAAAGCTCGACCAGACGGATTCTGTCCTGGACTTACCGGGCATTGGTAGCGTGGAAGTGAAGATCTTGAAGATAGACGCCGAAAGCGACATCGCCCTTTTGGCTGGTTCCATGGAAACCGTCCCGGATGTGGCCATTCCCGTATTTAACTACCCCATCGGAAGATCCAGTGAATTGAGGTTGGGGAGTTTCGTTTACCTAATTGGTTATCCCATGGGCCTCAAAATGGTCACATCCGGTCTTGTAAGTACTAAGAATTACAAGAAAACAGGTTCTTTTTTAATTGATGTTCCCTTTAATGAAGGCATGAGCGGTGGCATTATCTTAGCCCTTCGTGACGGGCCACCCCACTTTGAGTTGGTTGGATTAGCGAAATCCGTCTCAGCTAACCGGATAAACGTGTTAACTCCGCGCGATGAAAGAGGACTGGAATACTACAGTTCAAACTACCCTTATGAAGGGGATACTTACGTAAAACAGTTGAATGTCATCCACTATGGAGTTTCGTTTACGACTTCCAGCGAAGAGATATTGCGGTTTTTTAAAGAGAATGAAAAATCTCTTCTTAAACAAGGTTTTGACTTGAGAAGCTTATATTAGCATGAAACTGTCCTGGATAGGTCCGCCTACTGGCGCCCGTCTTTTTAAATTATTCTTCGCCAATGTCCTCGTTCCAAATATCCGGAGACTTTTTGATATAAGCGCCTAATAGATCGATACACTCCTGGGAATGCAGGTCGATAATTTTGACCCCCTCGTTTTGGAGCCATTCCAGTCCCCCAGAGAAGTTGACCGACTCCCCTACGATGACCGTCCCAATGTGGAATTGTTTAATCAATCCACTGCAATACCAGCATGGGGCCAGAGTCGTCACCAGGATTTTATCGCGGTAGGTGCGTTGACGGCCGGCTTTCCGAAAAGCGTCCGTTTCCCCGTGTACGGAGGGATCATTTTCTTGGACGCGGCGGTTGTGGCCGCGCCCTAATAATTTTCCCTCCCGGTCAAATAAGGCTGCACCAATGGGAATGCCTCCTTCGGCCAATCCTTGGCGAGCTTCTTCGAGTGCCACTTGGAGCATTTGATTGTAGTCTAAATTCACGATCAATCCTTCGTATTCTTTTCTACTCGATCTTATTACAGGTAGGGATTCTAATTCTTATCTCTGATTAGAGACAAAGCGTAAAGTCGCTTGAGGAAAGGCCATAGAGGCGACCAACGAGCCCGTTCTTGCTAATCTGACAGCATTTCCCGTAACTTGTCTCATAAGAAAGTCCTTGAGGGCAGGGAAATTTTTCTAACCGTCAAGAATGGAGGGCACGCACCATCAAGTATACCGCTTTAACCAATTACATTGGGGGAAAGGAGTGTTCAGGTAACGGGGAGTACCTGCCGGTTGTAAGTCCCTTAAACGGGGAGGTGATATCTAAAGTACCCCTTTCTACGGCTGAGGAAGTAGACCAAGCGGTTAAGGCAGCACGGAAAGCTTTTCCAGAATGGGCGGCAGCTACTCTCAAAGAGCGTGTTCAGGTCTTTTACCGCTACCGGCAACTCTTGGAGGAGAACATGGAATCCTTAGTGGCGCTGGTATCGGAAGAGAATGGGAAGACCGAAGGAGAATCACGGGCAGAGGTGGAAAAGTCCATTGAGGTCACGGAGTTCGCCTGTTCTCTGCCGCAAATAGCAGCCGGCGAGGTGGAAGTGGTGAGTCAGGGTGTAGAATGCCGTTCCGAGCGTCATCCTTTGGGTGTGGTAGCATGCATTACGCCGTTTAATTTTCCCAATATGGTACCCCATTGGACTATCCCTAATGCCCTAGCATTGGGGAATACCATGGTCCTGAAACCTTCCGAGCAAACTCCCTTGAGTGCCAATCGGATCGCTCAATTGCTGGAGGAAGCTGGTCTTCCACCGGGGGTGTTCAATGTAATTCACGGTAGTCGGGAGGCAGTGGAGGCCCTTTGTGATCATCCCGATATTCAGGCTATTTCTTTTGTGGGCTCAACACGAGTGGCTAAAGTAGTGTATCAACGGGCTACTGCCCACTACAAACGTGTTCTGGCCTTGGGTGGGGCCAAGAATCACCTCATTGTACTCCCCGATGCCAATGTGGAAATGACCGCTTCCAACGTGGCCGCTTCCATGACCGGTTGCTGCGGGCAACGATGTATGGCTGCCTCGGTCATGATAGCCGTAGGCGACGTGGAGCCAATCGTCGAACGCTTGTGCACGGAAGCGCGCAAGATTGTGCCTGGTAAAAACCTGGGAGCCGTCATATCCCAAGCAGCCAAAGAGCGCATTGAAGGCTACATTACCGAGGCTGAGAATGCAGGGGCCAAAGTTTTAGTGGATGGTCGTGGGGTGGTAGTTCCAGGTAGTGAGAAGGGGTTTTATGTGGGACCTACCATTATAGATCACGTTACTCCGGACATGCCTATTGCCCGGGAAGAAGTTTTTGGTCCCGTCCTGTCCATTTTACGTGCCGCTACAGTAGATGAGGCTCTGGCTATTGAAAATGCTTCACCTTATGGAAACGCAGCCTCCGTGTTTACCCAGTCCGGTGGGCTGGCCCGGTATGTAGCTGACCACGCCAGTGCCGGTATGATCGGTGTGAACGTGGGGGTCCCCGTACCCCGGGAGCCCTTCTCCTTTGGTGGCTGGAATGAATCCAAGTTTGGCGTCGGCGATATTACCGGAAAAAGTTCCATCGAGTTCTGGACCAAGTTGAAAAAGATCACCACCAAATGGAATCCCGAAGCCAAAACTAACTGGATGAGTTAAGGGTTTACGAAGCTTCCCCATGACTAAGTCACAGGACAATTCACGGGCATTACTCTACGGTATTGATGATACACCTCCCTTGGTGGAAACGACCGTGCTGGGACTGCAACACTACCTTACCATGTTTGGCTCCACCCTTGCCATTCCTTTATTATTGGCAGGTCCCCTGGGCATTACCGATCCAGTAGAAAAGGGCTGGTTGATTGCCACCATGTTCTTTGTGAGTGGAATAACCACCTTATTACAGACTACCTGGGGAAACCGGTTACCCATCGTCCAGGGC
>CAZBEL010000176.1:0-4141 GCA_964490885.1 uncultured bacterium | reverse complement strand
ATCTGGAGTTGGGCGTTGTACGATTGGGCCAACTCCACCTTTTCCACCACCGTCCAGGCTGGATTTTTCCCCCTCTTTTTTAAGGCCTATTGGGCTAATCCTGATAACCCCACCGAAAGTACATTTTATTTAGGGTTGGCGAACTCCTTAGCTTCTATCATTATCGCCATCTTAGCACCTTTTATGGGGTCTATTGCTGATCGAGGTACCGCCAAGAAGAAGTTCTTGGTAACTTTTGCCTTTTTAGGAGCGGCAATGACCAGCGGCCTATGGCTGGTACATCAAGGACAATGGCAAGTTGCCATCACTTTATTCATCATCGCCAACGTGGGTTTTTCCGGCGCCAACGTGTTTTATGATTCGCTGCTGCCCGGTGTGGCCTCGGAGCGCAAGGTTGATTCGGTCTCGTCACTGGGTTTCGCTTTAGGGTATATCGGAGGTGGGCTTTTATTTGCATTCAACGTGTGGATGTATCTCAATCCGGAGTTTTTTGGTTTAAGTGCTAAAGAACAAGCAGTGAAATTTGCTTTTTTAACGGTAGCGGTTTGGTGGACCGTTTTTACAATTCCTTTAATGCTATTTGTCAAGGAACCGAAGCTTTACTCTACAGTGCCTTTTCGGAAAGCCATCGTTTTGGGATGGGGTCAATTGATGGATACTTTTCACCACGTCCGGCATTTAAAAGTCGTCGGTTTATTCCTCTTAGCTTATTGGTTTTATATCGATGGTGTGGATACCATCGTACGCATGGCGGTGGATTACGGTATTTCCCTTAAGTTTTCCAGCAGTTCGCTCATTGTTGCTTTACTATTGGTGCAGTTTGTGGCTTTTCCTGCTGCCCTTTTTTATGGTTGGTTGGGGACGAAAATCGGAACGAAGAAAGCCATCCTCATTGCCATTTTAGCTTATTGTTTCATCACCATAGGAGGGTATTTTATGAGCGTTGAATGGCATTTTTATCTGTTAGCAGCCATGATTGCTCTTTTTCAAGGTGGCATCCAAGCTTTGAGTCGTTCGTTGTATACCCGCATCATCCCGGAGAAGAAGGCTGCCCAATTTTTCGGGTTTTACAATATGTTAGGAAAATTCGCCGCTGTTCTTGGTCCAGTCCTCATGGGGACGATCACCTTGCTCACTGGTAATCCGCGCTTGGGCATCCTGTCCATTATGATCCTGTTTTTCATTGGTGCGTTATTATTCTTGAAAGTGGACATTGCCCAAGGGAAAGCAATGGCTGAAAAATATCTAGCCTAAAATCTTTGCCGTTACTCTTCGGCCGTAACTCAAGAAATAATTGCATATTGCGCTTAGAACTGAATATTTCATTCAGCCAGAACAATATAACCCTATCATTAGAGAGAATTCATGGCAGAAGCTTAAAAAAAAGCTTGACAGAATTTCTCCAGCGAAATAATATTGTGATAGCCCCGCAGGTGTGGCGTGCTCTTCAGGGAAAAAAATTTTTCTCGAGGGTATCTTTGCGGGGCTTCTTTTTAACCTCCTGTTTTGGCTTGTACCATCACTTGCTTATTGAGAATAAAATCAGGGAAACGGCGGAATATCTATCTATTTAATTAAGTCAAAAAATTAGCTGCAAATTCCGGCGCCTGATCCCAAAGAAATAAACATTTGGGATGCGGACAAAAAGTGCCCTTTCCTAAATTGTTCAACAGTAAATTTTACTGGGAATAGAAAAAGGATTTTATCATGCGAGATTACACTGCGAACTACTCTCAACTAGTCATGCCAGACCACATTAATAACATTGGTACTTTATTCGGAGGACAAATGGTCTCCTGGATGGACTTGGCTGCCGCCAAGGTAGCCTATCGTTTTCTTCGTGATACAGGGGCCAGCGGCGCCGTGACCCGTGCCATTGAAAAGGTTGAGTTTAGTGAACCGGTTTTCGCCGGAGAATGGGTGAATTTTACCGGCTGCGTGATTCGGGTTGGAAAAACCTCTTTCACAATTCGGGTCGAAGCTTTTGCTGAAAGTCGAGAGAAGGGTACCCGGTTGGCCTGTAAAGCTGACATTACGATGGTAGCAGTGCACAAAGACCAAGAGGGGCAGTATCATAAATTCGCGCATGGAGTTGCTGTTGAGTAGGTTAAAAAGCTACCTTGTTTTTTCTGCGCTTATTGTAGTCATTCAATGGTTCATCGGCTGTTCCTATCTGAAGGTAAGCCAATACGATCGACCTATTATACTGGCCGACAATGACCAGTTTAATATGCGTTATACCTATGCCGAGGTAACCATCGTAGCCCCCATTCTAATCCTGGATGCCCAGCCTACGGCCTATCGCTTGAGTATTTTCGATCGTCGCAACACGGCAGAGCCTTTACTTCAACAAGTCTTCTTTCCAGGTGATAGTATAAAACTGGTTTTACCCCGCAATACCCTCAGTCGTGAACCCCTGGGGAATTTAGCTGTATTAACTCCCCTGGGGGGTGATTTTGTGGAAGTTAGACATACTTTTTCGGTGACCCCTGACCCTCGTATCATGCTCCCAATTTCTAAAGTTCAACGTATTCCGTATGTATTGTTTGGCACGGTTTATCGTCGCGCTGATAACACTCCTGTCGCCGGGGCGGAAGTGAGTCTGGCGGATAGTCAACACGTCTTTGCAACGTCTATTTCCGATACCATGGGGTTTTACCGGATGCAACTCCGTGCCTCGCAGGGGGAACAGGAAAAATTAAAACTGACAGTTGATACAAAAGGGGATTTGCCGAAACTTAGTATTCCTTTCAATTTCAATAGCGACCATGAAGTCAGGAGGGATCTTTTCCTTGGTCCGCCACAAACTTTTCTCGAAAAAGGCGTACCTTATCGCGTTAATGAGAATTTAGTCCCCTTCCGGGAGGGGCCGGAAAACGGGGCCCCTGTACACTTTTTTCTATCAAAAGGCGATTTGGTAATTGTATCTAAAGTCGCTGGTGACCGTTTATTTGGTTTATCTGAAATTCGAGACGAAACCAGAGGTACGACGCAAGAAGTGGAGGGATGGGAGCATCATCGATACGTATCACCAGTGTTAAAAAAGAAACCTACACCGAAAAAAGTTGCTACGAAAAAAGAGGTTCCTAAAGCACCAGTTGAAATTCTTCCACCTTCTGCCCCTATTGCGCGTTTTTATGTTCCCACAACCTTCACGAGCGTACCAGCGGAAGCAGATATTTTACTGGATGGAAATGTGATTGGTACGACGCCCTTGGTCAATTACCCTGTAGAAGCAGGGGATCATGAGGTGACGATAGTAAAAGAAGATTATGCACCGGTAACAAAAACGATTCAAATACAACCTGCCGAAACATTAACCATCGAAGTGAAATTGAGTCCTTTCTATCCAGTGAAGTTTTATTCTCGCGAAGATAGTTTAACCTTTGTCCTCGATGGTGAGTATCGTTGGCAGGACAAAAAGATAAAATTGGTTATGGAAGCAGGCACTCATCACTTGCAAGTTTACAAATTAAAGGAGTTGGTGGATGAACAAACTTTTACTGTGAACCAAAAGATGAAGATTACCTATGAGCTAATCGAAACATCGTCTGTAAAGGATTAATATATTTTTTAGGGGTTTGTGAATACTATTTATTTTGACTAATAGGATACATGTATCTTATTTTATCCGTTTAAGAATTAAGATTTCTGAACCCAACATAGGAGCCGATTAGACCATGTCTGAGAAAACGTATTTTCCTCCTAAAAGGATTTCTGAACGCGCCTGGCTTAAGTCCCTGGATGAATACCGGGAACTCTACGAGCAGTCCATTAGCGATCCGGAAGCTTTCTGGGGACAAGTTGCTGAACGGATTCATTGGTATGAGCGGTGGCAAAAAGTCATGGACTATAATTTTGTAACTGCAGATATTGAATTCTTTAAGGGTGGTAAGCTAAATGTAAGCTATAATTGTCTTGACCGGCATGTAGAAGCCGGGCATGGAGACCAAACGGCGCTTATCTGGGAGGGGAATGATCCCCAGGAATCGCGTCGGTACACGTACAGTGAATTATTAAAGGAAGTACAAAAATTTGCCAATGTTTTAAAACGGATGGGCATTCAAAAGGGAGATCGGGTCTGTATCTATTTACAGATGATCCCTGAACTGGCCATAGCCATGTTGGCCTGCACCCGTAT
>CAZBEL010000175.1:0-4148 GCA_964490885.1 uncultured bacterium | reverse complement strand
ATCAGCCCCCTGCGTAGGGATCATTTTCGTATCGATGGCATCCAGGAACAGGCGGGCAGCTTCATAATCCGTGGTTAGGGGTAAATAAAGATTGCTGGACCCGGCAAAAACGACTAACCCTACCCGGTCACCTTTGAGATGCCGGATGAGTTGGGTAACCTCGAATTTAGCTTTGGCCAAACGGCTGGGCTTTACGTCCTCGGCATCCATGCTAAGGGAGACATCCAGAGCAATCACCAGATCGACCCCCTTTCGTTCTACAGGAGCGACACGAGTGCCGATTTGCGGGCCCGAGGCGGCAAAAGTTAGTAGAAACAACCCCCAGACACCCAAACGCTGCTGCCAGCGAAAACGCCCCCAATGAAGTCTCTGGAATAAATTTTCTTTCAAGTCAGGGTTCATTTGGTACCAGAAAGAATCCTTTTTGCGATCATATAAAATTCCCGCGACGACTAACAATCCCAGGGGAATCAACAAAAATAAAACGGGGATGAAACGAAAATGGATCATGTCTGCTTCCGAAACATAAACCTAGCCAAAATCTCTTTTCCCGTCCCTACCAATACGGCGGGAATGAGGAACCATCCAAACAGCTCGCGATACTGGGTGTAGTCCTTAACCTCGATGGTAGTACGTTCCAGGGCGTCAATTTGTTGGTACACTTCGGCTAACATGGCTTCATCCGTGGCCCGAAAATACTGTCCCCCTGTCTTCTGAGCAATGGCCTGGAGGGTTTGTTCATCAATCTCATTCCGAATGTATCCTACATTGGGGATTAAGGTCACGGCCTGGTTCGTGCCTGCGCCAATCGTGTAAATTTTAACCCCCAACTCGCTGGCAATGTCAGCTGCGGTGAGGGGATCCAATTCCCCGGCGTTATTGCTCCCATCGGAAAGGAGAATCATTACTTTGCTCTTAGCACTGCTATGCCGGAGTCGATTGACACCATTGGCAATGGCCATACCGATGGCTGTCCCATCGTATTCCCGGGGCACGACTTCAATATCGTCCAAGAGCGATAATAGGACATCCTGATCAACAGTGAGGGGACATTGAATAAATGTTTCGGCGGCAAATACCAGTAACCCTATGCGATCACCTGCACGTTTTTTGATGAACTCCTTGGCCGTTCGTTTCACAACCTCTAACCGGTTCGGTTTAAAATCGTCCGCTAACATGCTACTACTAATATCAATGACCATCACGATATCCACCACGTCCACTTTCCTTTTTTGCAGCGTATCCACTAATTGCGGCCTTGCAAGTCCTATTATAATGAAAAATACAGTAATGATATTAAGAACTTTTAGAAATAGGTTTTTTCGCTCACCGCGGCGAATAAAATGATCTTGAAACAAGGTTGCCGATGAAATCCGGAAAGTGCCCTCCAGGGTGCGTCCCCGCACCCAATACCACCAGATAAAAATGGGAATTACACACAGAGCCAGTAAGAACCAAGGTTGTGCAAAACGTATCATTTTTAGCTAAAATACTCCGGTGCCAAAATTAACAATACTCTTTTACCATGCTTTTTAAGAGGTTACCGCTCGGTTCGTATTACCTACGACAGGACGTCCAATTTGTTTCCTCTCCAAGGATGGGAAAACAAACTTAGGGAGCGTTCTTATATGTCTCTCTTTTCGGGGAAATAAAGTAAAGCCGCGAACCCTGATTTTTCCCCTACTTTGTTGTACAGAGGAAAAGAGGGTATATACAAAAGACAATTAGTCAATCAATTCTTATTGACCTAATACTTAACAGACAGTGAGAAAATCCTATTCCGATTCCTTTTCTTCAGGTTTCTTGGATTCTACTGAGTCGGCAGCGTCTTTTATCTCCTTGGTAGTTTCGTTCAAAGCGCCCTTGAACTCCGTGATCCCCTTCCCCAGACTACGGGCCAATTCCGGAAGCCGCTTGGCACCAAATAACAGGAGGATCACCAGGAGAATGAGTACAATCTCCCAGGGTCCCAGATTAAATATTCCCTGCACAACTTGATAAGTTTCCATAGCAATTACCTCGACATATTGTGATACTTTTGAAAGATGAATTTACACCAAATCTGAGCAGGAATTTATCGGAAATATCGCAGGAAATAATAGGCAGTGGCAAGCCCGATAAGGCTGGCGAAATTCAAGGTAATACTCAAACCGAATTTAATCGTGAGAATAATCAAATCAAGGGTAATGACCCCCGACTCCTGCCCCACCAGGCCCGCTAAGTCAATATGAACACTGGTGAGAAAAAAATCACGAACCACACCTTCGGGTAACAGATATCCTAACAGGGCGCCCAAGACCGAACCAATCATTGCCCCTACCAACAGGACTAGGAACATCAAACCAATGCTTCTTTTTGTCATGATGGAGGAACTCCGCGGAACTTAGTCTTAAGATCTACGAAAAGGGCTGATCTGAAACTCTTCTTCGAAGCGGTGGTGATTGAGCATCCACTGGATAATATTCCAAAAGACGTAAAAGGCTGCTATGGGGAATAGTACTAAACCCTGCCAGATAGCAAAGGTCACAACCCCTAATAATAGACCCAACAGACGGAAGGTATTCATGGCCCCTTGCTTGAAAGAGAATAGGGGAAATTTTGCAAACCTCACGGGACTGATCATTAAAAAACCCAAGATTACTACTAAAACTAAGGCGATGCGGGGGTCACCGGCATGATCGTAGAGACGATAATTGAACAGGATAAACCCCACGATCACAACGGCATTAAGGGGTGTAGTTAATCCCTGATAATAAGTCGATGGCGTTTCCTGAGCTAGATTAAAGCGGGCTAACCTGATCGTGCCAAACAAAAGGGGAATAAAACTAATGAACCCCCCTAATAACGGAGGAATCCCATTTACCCATAATGTGTATACTAAAACAGAGGGCACAGCACAAAATGAAATGGTGTCTGCGAGGGAGTCAAATTCAACCCCGAATTTGGAAGGAATACCCAAAAGACGCGCCAATTTCCCATCGATAGAATCGAACACAGCCGCGGCCAACACCAGCCAGGAGGCCTTAACGATCTCACCCTTTAACACCAAAACGATGGCTAAGAAGCCCATAAACATGTTAAGTAGAGTAAATATGTTGGGAATAAAGCGTTTCTTACTAATGGTTTTCTTCATTCGAACTTTCCTATAATACTGGTTCCCCCTCGGACTCTATCTCCTAATGCCACAAGCACCTGCACATGGCGTGGGAATATAACATCCATCCGGGAACCAAACATAATAAATCCTAAACGTTCTCCCTGCTTCATCTGGTTCCCCTCCTTGGCATAGCATAAGATTCGGCGGGCGATAAATCCGGCAATCTGCTTTACCCGTATAAGGCCAGACTGATGTTCTAAAAGGATATTGGTTTGCTCATTCTCATTACTTGCAGCGTGGGTGAATGCAGTCAAAAACTTCCCAGGTTGGTACTCTACCTTGCGAACTAAGGCCGTAACCGGAACGCGGTTGACATGAACGTTAAACAAGCTAAGAAAAATCGAAACCTGATGAGCTTCTTTCCCTACCTTAGGATCGTTCACCGTCTTCACCTGGATTACTTTTCCATCGGCAGGGGCCAATATGAGGTTATCCCCTATAGGAATTTTTCGTTCGGGGTCGCGAAAGAAAAACAAACAAGCCAGAAATAGAAAACCTAGCACGGCATATACGATGAAGAGCCAATTCAGATCATAGACGTAAGATCCCAATCCACTGAGGAAGGTCAGAAGAAGGAGCACTGCCAGTATTTTTCGCCCTTCGGGAGCAATCATAGGTAGATCAGCGTACTTTTCCTAAAACAAGGTTAGTTGTGCGGTATTTGCCATCGCGATAGATTCGTAACTTCAATTTATCCCCCTGGCGTAAATCCTCTTCCTCGATGATCTGCAGGATGTCCCGGGAGTTTCGCACCGGTTTCCCGTTAACACCCACGATAATATCACCCTCCTTTAGATGGGCTTTCTCAGCAGAACTTCCTTTTTCTATCTCCACCACGATAACCCCTTTATTAAAAGGAATTTCCAGGTAACGGGCGATCTTGGAAGTGAGGGGTTGAACCGTCAGGCCGGTAGCAAAACTGCGATCAATCCGGCCGGAATTTTTTAACTCCTCGGCAATACGTTTGGCCTGGGAAATGGGAATGGCAAAC
>CAZBEL010000174.1:0-4152 GCA_964490885.1 uncultured bacterium | reverse complement strand
TTAGCAAATCCTACCAAGAATTGGGCCAGGATTACGCCTGAATTCCCCCGCGCCCCGTCCAGGGCAGCCGTAGCGAGCGTTGTAGACATGGCACTGAGATCAGGGTTTACTTCCCGTTGGATTCGTTTTTTAATGGCCATGAGGGTATAGGCCAGGTTGGTGCCTGTGTCGCCGTCGGGAACGGGGAAAACATTGATCTTATTTAAATAGGTTTCCCGGGCGAGTACCCGGTGCAACCCCGCCTGGAAAGTTCGATGAAGGCGAATCCCGTCAAGATATTGAATGGCCATGGCGAGAAACGTTGAATGGATAGTCCGGTGATACCTCTTGACTAAGGGTCCCTAGAGACGGGTTTTCCCTGGCGTAAAGGATTTTTCGTAGGGGCCAACAAACCTCCCGATATGATGGCTTTCAATCCTTCTTCCACATTCACCTGGGCTTTTATAGTATCCTTTTTGGGAACCACAATAAAAAATCCAGAGGTTGGATTGGGTGTTGTGGGGACGAATACGTGAAAGTATTCATTTCCCTGGTCATCGGTGGATTCTCCCGTCACGAAAGCCATGGTCCACAGACCTACCCGGGGATATTGGATGTAAATCACCCGCTGAAAATTGCGCGAGGAAGCTGCACCCGAAAAAGCGTGTGTGATTTGCTTTATTGCTTTGTAGATAGTGCTCACTAGGGGTATCGAGGTAATGATCTTCTCTGCCCATTGGAAAAGTCTCCTACCTAAGACGTTGGTAACAAACAAACCTAAAAAATAGACCATGACGACGGTTAATATTATGCCTAGGCCAGGGATTTGTACCTTTAGTGCTTTTAGAATAGGGGCCGTTAGTTTGTCCAGTTGACTTAGAATGACTTTGAGAATCCAAAGGGTTAGGGCCAGGGGAACAATGGCAATGAGACCGGTAAGGATTGATCGTTTAAAATGACTCCACATAGATTTAATTACACACGTTCATTTTTGGTTCGGTAAAGTTGGGTTTACCCTGCCAGGGTAGGGTGGCTCCTTCTAATTCTAAGAGCATCATTTTACGGTCCAGGCGTCCCCCGTAGCCTCCCAAGCCGCCGTTGTGACTCACCACCCGGTGGCAGGGTATGATGATGGGGATGGGATTGCGGGCATTGGCGCTCCCCACCGCACGCACAGCCAATGGATTGTTTAACCTTTTAGCGATTTCCTTGTATGATGCTGTCTTTCCATATGGAATCTTCCGGACCTCTTCTAAAACCTTCCTGTAAAAGGGTGGCATCTGTAAGTCTAACGTTAGGTCAAAAACGTTGCGTTCCCCGGCGAAATAGGCCTGAAGTTGTTCCGTTGCCGATTGTAGGCTTTGACTATCTTCCTGGATGGTTTCTCCTGGAAATCGGGCTTGTAAGTAGGCAGGTAATTGGGGTGTTTCCTCAGGAAAACAGAGCCGGCAGAGTCCCTTCTGTGTCCGGGCAATCCCCAGGCGTCCAAAGGGCGAGGGCAAAGTTGTGTAAGTTATCATGACACCTGTTCCTGCAAAGTGCAGGAATTTACATCTCTCTTGAATTACAAGGTGAGACTATTTACAGAAGGCAGTCCGTTTACCGCTTAATATTAATGAGTACCGCTCCCGAAATTACTAGCAGGGACCCGAAAATTGCCGGGGGAGTGAGGATTTCCTGGAGGAAAACCCAACCGATGATCGTAGCGATGAGGGGTGGGAAAAAGGCAACGTAGGAAATTTGACCCATGGTGAGATGGGAAAAGAGCCACACGTAGATCATCCAGGTTACGACTGAACCGGGTATGGCTAAGTAGGCAATGGCGAAAATGTTATAAGGACTCCACACCATGTGCTGAGTCGGTTCTAAGACTACTGAGAGCAGCAATAAAGCAATGGCAGCTAGGGTTTGACTCACAGCATTTAATTGGATCGTGTTGACTTCGTCGTGATACTTTTTTAGGTGGACATTTGGCCAGGCCGACGAAAGAACAGCAAGAACGACCACTAAGATTCCTATGAAGACCCTTTCGCCCCCTAAATGTTGCCCTTGGCTGACGATGATGACAACACCTACAGTCCCTAATAGAATGCTGATGATCCGGTAAAGTGTTAGCCGCTCGTCGGGAAGACGGAAATGTGCCAAAGCGCCAACCACCAGGGGGAAGCCAGCCCAAATAATCGAAGCCACACTGGAGTAAATGTACTGGGTAGCCCAGTAGGTGAGAGCATAGGCAATAGTGAAGTTGAAGACCGCGAACTGGAGATAGAGTTGCCAGGCTCGTTTGGTCTTAGGTAGTGTCTCGTGTCGCAGGAAAAAAATGACCCACAGTACGCCTCCTGCCAATAGAAAGCGGAGGCCTACCCCATAAATAGGGGGCGTGCCCTCTACCAGGCTGGTCTTTAAAACGATCCAGGTCGTACCCCAAATGAGGCACAGGAGGGTATAGAGGAGGGCAACCTTATGTTTCAAGGGGCGGAATAAAAAAACACCCCGTTAGGACGGAGTGTTTCGGTAAAGATTGAGGATACAAAGTTATTTTTTGGCTGCCCGTTTCTGTAAGTAAACAACCACCGGGCTGGCAATATAGATGCTCGAATAGGTTCCCACTACCACGCCGATAATCATGGCAAAGGCAAAATAATGAATGACCTCACCACCAAATAACCATAGGATAAAGACAACAAAGAAAGTGGTAATGGAAGTAATGATGGTACGGCTGAGAGATTCGTTAATACTACGGTCGATGATATCTGTGTAGGATAATCTTTTCAGCGATTTCACATTTTCCCTGATCCGGTCGAATATGACGATTGTGTCGTTCAGAGAATATCCCACAATGGTGAGGAAAGCGGCGATGATGGGGAGCGATATCTCATAATCCATAATGGAAAAAATACCCAGTGTTACTAAGACGTCATGAACTAGGGCTACGATAGCCCCTAGGGCAAACTTGAACTCAAAACGTACCGAAATGTACAAGAGGATTAGCAGTAAGGCCGAAAGGATTGCCATAACGGCCTTGCCGCTGAGCTCTGCGCCGATCTTGGGCCCCACCTTTTCCAGGGAGAGGAGAAAGAGGGTTTCGTCCTCGGGGACCTGGTCCGGGAAAGAATTATACAAGTAGTTCACGACGGCCTGAGGAAAATCCTCCGGCTCGTTCTCCAAGTTGGGTAGACGGACGGAGATGGTATTTAATCCACCGAAGTGTTTGATTTCTTCTTTACTAAAATTGTAGGTGTTCCCTTCGATAGTAACATCGGAGAGGGCCTCGCGGATATCCGTGATTTCCATATCCTGAGTGAATTGTACGGCGATTAGAGTGCCCCCTTTGAAGTCGATGCTGAGTCGTGGGCCGCCTTGCCAGATTAAAGAGATGATCCCGGCTAAAATCAACACCCCCGATAGGAAGAACCCGAAACGGGTCTGATCCATGAATTTGATATTGGTATATTTAATGAGCTTCATATACTGAGTGTCCGCAATTTCCGGCGTTCGGTAATGGTGTTAAATACAGTGCGGGTCACGAAGACGGCAGTAAACATACTGATGACGATACCCCAGAAAAGCACTGTAGCAAATCCTCTGATAGGCCCAGTGCCGAACTGGTACAACACGAGGGCAGCCACCAAAGTAGTAAAGTTGGCGTCAATGATCGTCGTCAAGGCTCGGGCATAGCCGCTTTCAATGGCCGAGCGGGGTGTTTTCCCTTTGTTCAATTCCTCGCGGATGCGTTCAAAGATAATGACATTAGCATCGATGGACATACCTGCTGTCAGGATTAGGGCGGCAATGCCTGGGAGGGTGAGGGTAGCTCCTAACATAGCCAGAATGGCTAGAACTAGAATGAGGTTCCAGATCAGGGCAAAGTCTGCAATGACCCCTGACCACTTGTAGTAGATCACCATGAAAAACAACACTGCTATGAGCCCGATAATGACCGAGAGGGTACCCTTCCGAATGGAGTCAGCCCCCAAAGAGGGTCCTACGATCCGCTCTTCAATGATTTTTACTGGCGCGGGTAGCGCCCCAGCCCGCAGCACAATGGCGATATCCTTGGCCTCTTCCATATTAGCAAAGCCCTCGATCTGGGTACCGCCCCGGGTGATCTTTTCTCGAATCACCGGTGCCATATGCACTTTCTTATCGAGGATTATGGCAATTCTGCGTCCT
>CAZBEL010000173.1:0-4153 GCA_964490885.1 uncultured bacterium | reverse complement strand
GAAACTCCGACATTCCAGCACTAATGGTCATCTTTACCGTCACGCCATCACGATGGAAATGATGATTAGCAACATTTTCTACAATCCGGTCCGCAATGGGCTTGGAGGCTTTTTTATTAGTATTCACCAATAAGATAATAAATTCCTCGCCGCCATAGCGGCCCACTACATCAATGGCACGGACACTGGATTTGATGATTTGGGCGACTTTTTTCAAAACGTAATCCCCATATAAATGGGAATAGGTGTCATTAATCCGTTTGAACTTGTCCAAGTCCAACATCACCAGAACAAACTCATGCTGATACCGTGTGGATCGACTTACTTCCTCAACAAACCGTTCCATGAAGGCCTTATGGTTCAAAAGACCCGTCAGACCATCGTGAATGGCGCTTTGATGCACTGTCTGGTATTCTCGGTGCCAGTTCAATACTGTGCCTACCATTAGAGATAGTAGTTCTAACAAGGCTTGGTTGGCCTCGGTAAAGCCGCGGGAGGTCATTCTTTCCATTGCGATGGTACCAATGACTTCCTCGTTCGCGATGATTGGAACCGCCAGGATAGACATGAAATGGTAATGATCCATGTCGCCCGGACCAAAACGCCCGGCTTCATCGAAATCCTGCTCACAATAACTGGAACAGATGACCTGCTTCTCACGATAAGGTAAACCATGGAGGGTATCGCTAATGGAAAAGGACATTCCTTCTCCTATATCGTCCTGAAAACCATCCACCAAGCGCACTGCAGCTACCCCTGTTTCTTCCCCCTTCATGGTTATCGTTAATTTATCATAATTGAATACCGACCGACAAAATGCACGAATCTTTTGCAACACTTCTCGCTCGTCGGTTTTCAAATCCATGGAGTTGATCAGATTAATCACCCGGTTACAGCTATATCGTTCATCCAACAAGCGTTCGATGAGCTCTAATTTCTCCACTCCAAGGGTAATCACCTTTGCCAAGTCAAATACGATTTGGCGATCATTTTCCCGGATTGAGGAGAAATGATCCGTTAGTAAGAGTAAACAACCTAACGGTGCGTTTTTATACCGAATACGAACGCCAATGATACACTCGCTTCCTCGCCAGGTGCGCTGGGTAAATAAAGCCTCCCACCCTTCTGTAATATCCTTTTGTTGCAGAAGAAGGGCCTGGTCCTCCCGGACTATTGACTGTAAAACAGGATTATCATGGGGTACAAATTCAGCGAAATCTTTCCGGGTTGCTTTCTGTAACGTGTAGCCTTCGTTGGCCGGATCAATCATAAACACGGCGGCAGCATAATGATCCCCCAACCCCTGGGCAGTCCCAAGAACGACATCAATAAATTCATCATATTGGTTCCGAAGCTCTTCACCCTGGAATAAGTCACCTTCTTCTTCAAACCCTGCGTAAGTCCTTGGGATAGTCATTTTCTTTTGCGGTGCTCCTTCCGTAGGGCGGGCATAGAGGTATAAAACAATCACCAAGATTACAAAGATAAATCCACGTACTAAATCATAATACATACCCTCTGGTCGGGGGAAAATGACAAAAAAGAATACAGCGAGGGCGAGGAAGAGGGTTAAGAGTTTTCTCATCATGTTGTTTTACGGTAGTAGAATCCCCGTTATACAAACTTACATATTCAACGGGGAAAAGCGAAAGGGCTTTGAGAGGAAAATTAGGAGAGAGCCGTTCCTACTGCTGGTTCCCTACGAGTTGAATTTTATCCTCGAATTGATTGGTAGGTGCGGGGAGAGTAGTATTGGAGGAGTCTTCCTCTTCGTTCGCTAATAAATTTGACTCAGTTTGCAGAGTAGGGAGGTTGGCATTCACAGAGGGTTGGGGAGTGACTTTAGCCGTCATACGAGGAGGTACTGCTTCTACCCCGGATGAAGGAGGTAATAATTCCGTTCCTACAAAGAGCACAGCCACGACGAGCGCTACCATTAATCCTGCATAGGCAGGCTTAAACCCTAAAATACGAAAGTCACCGGGGCTACGGGTAGGAATAGACTGAATGGGTTTCGTGCGCTCCCGAGCAATACGCTGCTGTAAACGCAGCATAAAGTCGGACGAGGTTTTTACCTGAGGAGAAGTCTTCAAAGCTCGCATCACCTGGCGCACCGATTCCACAGTTTCGACTAACTGGGGATTTGTGTTTAAATATTGTTCGAATTCCCTCTTTTGAGGAATGGTGAGCGTGTTTTCGATATAAGCTGATATTAAGTCTTCAAACTGATAGCGATCCATCGATACGCAGTGCCTCCTTATCTATATGGTTTCAATGATGCCTGCAATTGCAACCGAGCCCGGTTGATTCGTGATTTCACTGTGCCTAAAGGAACATCGACGATTTTACTAATCTCCTCGTAGGAAAGTTCCTGGATATCCCGGAGAATGATGACCGTACGAAAATGGGGTGGTAAGGCCTGAATTGCTTTCTGGATTTGTTGTTCGGTGAACTGTACCTGTACCTCTTCCCCCGTTTCCGGTTGCACCGCCGGTAATTGGTACTCCCGTTCCTCGGTCCCCATGCGACTTAAATTCGTAACTTTCCGGCGTTTTCGCTTGCGCAATTCGGTCTTGGCCAAATTGCCCGCTATGGTGTAAATCCAGGTAGAAAACTTGGCAATATTGCGGTAAAAGTGCCGATGAGTATAAAGTTTCAACATGGTATCCTGGACAATATCCTCCGACAATTCAAAATCATCCACAAAACGGTAAACAAAAGTCATAAGGCGATCACGGTAACGGTTTACCAACTCCACATAAGCCTGTTCGTCCCCTTCCTGGAAACGGCCAATGAGTTCCTCATCAGTGTAACGGTAACTATCCTCCATGGGCGGATAAGGTCCCGAATAAGAACTGGATGAGTAAGGACTCATCGGGCGTACTTGTGGTTTTAATGTGTTCATCGGCATGGTGAAGGGCTTTTAGAGCATGTTCCAGCTCTTTTCGCGAATACGCTTTGGCAAATTGGGGTAATTGTCGACGTATTCCATCCGATAATGGAATGTAACCATTTTGTTTTCCCGAAGTTCCCAGTGAAATCTTTAAAAACAGAAGTTCCCGGAAAAGAGCTGCCAATCGATAGATCAAGGTCAGCATAGAAATTCCCTGTGTCAGAAGTGACCATCCCTGAACGACAGCAACTTCCAAATTTCGTCGACCCACGGCATGCAAAAATTCCCACGTCTGGTATTCCCGCTGCCACCCGGCAAACTCCTTAACTTTTTCCGGAGTTAACTCCTGGTCTTTGTCCAAATTCAGGGCAATTTTTTCAATCTCGTTTGCCAGATGGTAAACAGAGTCGCCGGCAATTTCCAACACCATCTCAATGACCTGTGGCGAAGGTGTCATCCCCTGGGCTTTGAAGAAATAGCGACTCCATTTCCGAAGTTCACTTTTAAAGGGCGTGCGCACAGACACGGGCTCCACGATCTCGGTCAGTTTCCTGACCAATGCAGAACGTTCATTGAAATCATCGATAATAACAACCAAGTAATGATTAGGAAGGGGCTGACGGCAGTAATCAAGAAGTTCCCGGCGATAAGGTTCCCGCAGCGCCCTAGGGTTTCGCAAGATAAAGATTTTCTCCTGGTTAAACAGATCTGTTTTAGTTAACTGATCAACAATCTCTCGCCCGGACATCTCCTCTGGCAAGAGTAGGGTTTTTTCCACGGTTCCATCCGGAACAATCTGACCCGCAAGCTTATCGATGAGAAATGATTGGAGATAATAGTCATTGCCCTTCAAGAAAACAACGGGGGCTATGTTGCCTTCTTGAATATTCCCCACCGCAGTTCGAAAATCACGCATTAGCATAACCTTTCTGATCAAACCAACTCACGAGGACGACGGCTAAAAAGGCCAGTACAAAACTGACCAATCTCTCCGTCATCAGGGCTTGCCAGGCGGTCACGTTCGCCCAGATAATGGTGGAAACGGCTCCGGTAATCATCCCAGCAACAACCCCATTACGGGTGGTCTTTTTCCACCACAAGGTCAATATGAGAGCCGGGCCAAAGGAGGCGCCCAGACCGCTCCAGGCATAGGAAACTAACTCAAACACCAGATCCTTGTTCACTAAGGCAATGGTAAAAGCAAAAAGACCAATGATTACGGTAAACAGACGACCCACAAACACACTCAGGCGATCGGTT
>CAZBEL010000172.1:0-4209 GCA_964490885.1 uncultured bacterium | reverse complement strand
TCCCAATTGCCCTCCTTCCAGTATGTTTATGCTAAGTTGAACTCAACGGCTCAGTCGACCTACCAGGTCTTCGGAAATCCGAACTTAAATCCCAAGACGACCGTCCAGTACGAGATCGGTATTAAACACCGCTTCAGTAAAGATCAGGTTTTAGAGTTAAAGGCCTACTGGAAAGACATGTTCGATTACGAGACTTCCCAGACCATTCGTCCATCGAACCCCAAGTATTCCCACCTCAGCTTTAACATGTATTTTAATGCCGATTATGCCCGCTCCCGAGGACTGGAAATCATCTTAAACAGCCGTTTTATGAAGCATTGGGTGGCAAATGTTGATCTTGAGTATTCCATTGTCACCGGGAAGAGTTCTACTCCCATTGATAACCTCCTGGTTCAGGCAGGCGAATTAAAAGAAAAGCCGTTGAGCGAGAATTTCGTCAGTTGGGATAAACCCCTGCGCTTCTTCAGCAATCTGAGCTATTACGCCCCTTCCGGTTGGGGGATAGCCTTCCGCATCGAATATGAATCTGGCCGGCGGTACACGCGCTCCATTCCAGGAACGGCAGAGTATCCCGATGGAATCCGTGAAGAGGGAGATGTGAAGTATTACGTGGGTGTCCGTGACGATGACAATCCCTATTATTACATTAGCGAATATCACCCCAAGTTCTTCAAGTTGCTGGGGCTAAAAAATATCAACGGTTACTCCACCGTGAAATTGAAGCTGCAAAAACAAGTAAGGATTGGGGATGTGAAAGTAAAACTGCTTCTGTCGGTAAATAATCTGTTTGATGAAAACATTCCCCGCCGGATCAACCCTTACACGGGTAGAGTCTACAATCCAGGGGAAATCATTCCTTACAGCATGGCCAATCAACCCAATCCTAACTATGACCCTTCACGCTTCAGCGCTACGCGTTACCAGCGCCCTCGGACTATTGAATTGGGTGTTCAGTTCATCTTCGGCTCTTTCGTACAAAAGTATACGGAACTGTGATCAAACGCTCACAATTCAAGCTCGGTCTCCTGCTTTGCGGTCTGTTCGTCCTCCCCGCCCAGGGCCAGAACTTCTTTCCGGTTTTAGGCGGGCAACGGGCGGGAACTTCCATCTTCACTTTTCTGAAAATTGGTGTTAGCGCCCGCGCCGTGGGGATGGGTGAGGCCGTTATTGCCCTAAACCAGGATGCAACCTCCATCTATTATAACCCGGCCACCATCGCCCAGTTTAATACTATGGAGCTCTCCGCCACTCACGTTCAGTGGCCAGCAGACATAAAATACGATTTTGCCAGCGTGACTCGTCGCCTTACCCGGCGGCACTATCTCGGCTTTAGCGCCGGCATTCTCCACATGGCGCCCATGCTGGAGACGACCGAGTATCAACCCCACGGTACCGGCAACTACTTCACCTATCAGGACCGTTTCTTGGCTGTGACCTACGGGGCCCGGATGACCGACCGCTTCAGCTTTGGGATTACGGTTAAAAATGTCCAGGAAGACTTAGCCGGACTTACCATGGCCTCTACCATGCTCGATTTGGGCACGTTTTACTGGACCGGCTTCCGGACTTTGCGCTTTTCAGCCTCCCTCTCCCATTTCGGAGCCCAAACCAAACCCGAAGGGACCTACCTGAAAAATATCCTAAACACCGACACAGGGGAAGAAACAGTCGTGGAGTCAGAATATGAAGAATACTCCCCGCCCACCGTTTTCCGCGTAGGGGTGGCCATGGAAATCCTCAGCCTTAAGACTCAGACTCTCACCGTCGCCGTTCAATTGAATCATCCTGTGGACAATACCGAAAACATCTCCACTGGCATGGAATACACTTTCCTAAACATTTTATCACTGCGCGCAGGTTATAAAATCAATAAGGAAGAAGAAAGCTTTTCTCTGGGGGCCGGATTTCGCATCCCCATCGGTATCGGAAACTTACGGGTCGATTACGGCTACGCCCACTTGGACCACCTCTCAGACCCCAAACGCCTTACCATCGGACTCTCGCTATAAGGATGAAACATTCTACCATTTCCACGAGTTCGTCAGCGGGAAAAACAAACGTACCTCCCAAGTCGGAATTTTTGCGCTCCACGGCAGCCATAACGAAAGTTTTACTCCTAGCTCTCGCAGTTTTCTACGTAGGAGGTGGATGCATTGAAAAAATGCAATTACCCACCGAAATCCAGGTAGAATTTTCCGTCGGCGACACAACCTATTTAAAGGTGAACCCGGAGTGGAATGCCGATGAGGGTTTTCCATTTTTGCGGCCTACAGAAATATCCATCGCCCCCGATGGACACATTTTTGTGGTAGACTCCCTATTAAAAAGCATCTTCGTATTTAGCCAGGATGGGGTCGTCCTGGAGGAGGGTTTCCAGGCCTTAAGAAACTTGACTTTAGACGACGGGACTCCCCTCACTCCTTTAGATGTAGATATCGATCGCAAAATGAACGTATTCTTCGTCGACGGCTCACAAAAAATATACTGCTGGAACCAGTATTGGAACGATGTGGGGATCGATTCAGTGGCAGTCGCCGGAACTTTTTCCCACCCCAGTTACGGGGATTCCACGGTAATAACGGGAAGCGACGCCTGGATGGACTTAATTTCTGACCCGGACTGGTCCCTGGAGCGGGTCCAATGGTCTGATAACCAAGCTCTCATCGACTCGTTGTTGCAACCACATGTTTTCTACGACGGTGCCTGGCTGAGAAACGTCTACAAAGATGTTCACTACGAGAGTTCCAAATCGCGTTTTTCGGCCATTTCTACAACCAAGGACGTGGATAATTTTCTCTACGTCACGGACAATGTACCTGATTCACTGAACAACCGACTGGTAAAGATTCTATTCGAACCGGCTGGTTTAATTCGGCTGTCCACCGGTGCAGAAGTATGGGCGTTCCGGGGCGTTTTTGGTCAGACAGTGGTAGGTTTCGGCACGGGGGCCGGAAAGGCCAACCACCCCGTCAGTATCGACGTGGACGGAGATGGAAATATCTACTACACCCAAGCCGGACAATTCTTTGCCGTCCATAAGATTAGACCCCTCACCACGGGTGCGTACATAATCTACCCTTCCGTGTTCCAACCTCAGGTAAACGACATCATGGATCTCTCGCGCTTTCAAAACCCTGAGGATGTGGCTGTAGACTTAAACCAGTACATCTATGTGGCCAATACGGGGGCGCAAGAAATACAGGTCTTTGACGCCGATGGGAAATTCTTTAAGAAAGCCGGGGTGGAGGAGATCACCGTGGATACAACCTTATGGACATTCAACGGTACTGACAGCGTCCTGGTGGATACTTTTTTAACTGTCGAAAGAAAGGGAATGCTCACTGCACCGGCGGCCGTAACCGTCGACGACCGGGGCGTAATCTACATTTGTGACCCCGCCTTGGGGAGCATCATCCGTTTTCAATTATCGAATAAATTGGACGAGAACCTACAGCCCCTTCCTTAACATGCGTCCGGCGGTAACTCTCCTGCTGGGACTCCTACTAACCGGACTCCCGGCTCAGGATGAGGTGGCGTTCATTAAGTACTACGCTAACGAACGCGACTTCATTGCCGACAATCCCCTCTTAGCCACCGCACGCGGAAAAAAGCCTTATTTACAGGTCTCGTTCAACGAGGTTAAACAACCCATCCTTAAAAGCTGGGTCAATGTCCAAGGGGAAATTATCCGTCAGGAAATGTTCAGTTACGGCGCCGAAGGCGAATTAGAAAAACGCGTCACCTTGAACGCCGACCAACAACCTGTTCAATTAACGTATTATGGGGAACAAGAACCGTGGAGTGTTGCTTTCCGAGAGTATCTTTATCCGTCTACAACAAAACTGACCTTCACCGACCAGCAATCCCATTTCTTTTTGTCACCGGACAGCCGCATCAATCGTATCCAGTTCATGACCATCGATAAGGTTCCCTATGGTGAAATCTATTTAACCTACGATCGCTTGGGATATTTGTCGGAGGAACGATGGGTCCAGCTACCTCAGGGAGAGGTCGTACGAATCTTTGAATACGCCTACGACATCATGACCAAAATCCAACAGATTTGGGAATATGGAAGAGGAAATGAACTGGTAAGTCACGTGGCCTTATCCCAGGCGCCGGCGGAAGCGTTGTACAAGGAACCACCTCCCCGAACAGGAAATATTTTAGATGAGGTAGACATTATCCTGGAAGAGCTGCGCACCCAAC
>CAZBEL010000171.1:0-4212 GCA_964490885.1 uncultured bacterium | reverse complement strand
TCGACGGTAAACAAGAAAGTCCCTATGATTTTATTTTCCAAAGGGACGCATCATTGGATGGATAAACTGCGGCGGATAAACTGCGATGTTTATAGTCTGGATTGGACGGCCTCCCTCGCAAAATTTTCCGACGCGATGAGTGGCAGTGTGGCCGTTCAAGGCAATCTGGATCCGGTGGTTCTTAATACCGAACCGGAAATTGTGCACCGGGAAACGTTGAAAATTCTAGATGATTTCGGGACCCGTAAGGGACATATTTTTAATCTTGGTCACGGCATTTTACCCGATGCAAAAATAGCATGTGTCGAGGAATTAATTTCCACCGTACAATCATATAATATCCGGTAAAAAAAGAATCATTATGGCCATTGAGGTTGATCTTAATTTAGTTCGAAAATATAACCAGCCCGGTCCCCGTTACACGAGTTACCCGACCGCTCCTCAGTTCAAGGAATCTTTTGACGCCGCGGCGTGGAAGGAGCAGATTATCCGTAATAACCAATCCAATCCGGCTGATTTATCGCTCTATTTTCATATACCGTTCTGCGATACTCTATGCTGGTTTTGCGGCTGTACAATGATTGTGACCCGCAACCGAGAAAAGATCGACGAATACATCGATTATTTGATGGCGGAGATTGATTTGGTGAAGGCCATGCTGGATCCCAGGCGGAAAGTGGTGCAATTGCATTTCGGCGGGGGAACACCGACACATCTCTCTCCAGAACAAATCAGGATGCTGGGGGCGAAGATTAATGAGTCGTTCACGTTTGCCGATGACGCTGAGGTTGGTTGTGAAATGGACCCCCGCGAATTGACCCGGGATCATATCGTCGCCCTGAGGGAGGTGGGGTTTAACCGGGCCTCCATCGGTATACAGGATTTTAATCCGAAGGTGCAGAAAGCGACCAATCGGATCCATTCCAAGGAATTGGTACAGGAGGTTGTGGGCTGGATTCGTGATACCGGATTTCATTCCCTGAACTTTGACCTGATTTACGGTTTGCCGTTCCAGACGAGGGAATCTTTTAAAAAGACATTAGTCGATATCCTTGATCTTCAGCCAGACCGATTGGCTGTGTACGGTTACGCCCATGTGCCCTGGGTGAAAAAGCACCAGAAACTGATCCATGAGGAAAATTTACCGAAACCCGAAGAGAAGCTGGAAATGTTGAAAATGATCATCGAGACTCTGACGGCGTCGGAATATGTTTATATCGGAATGGATCATTTCGCGAAAGAGGACAATGAGCTGGCCATCGCCCAGCGCGAAAAAACATTACAGCGGAATTTCCAGGGGTACAGTACTAAAGCGGGAGCGGATATTTACGCATTCGGGATGTCCTCCATCAGTCAACTTCATACCGCCTACGCTCAAAACGTGAAGGAACTTTCGCTTTATTACCAACGCGTAAAAGAGGGTGTATTCCCCATCGAAAGGGGACTGGTTTTGTCCCGCGATGATCAGATCCGCGGTACGGTTATTATGCGGCTAATGTGCGACATGGAATTGGTGTTCGACAAGATTTCCGAAAGCCTGGGGATCGATTTCAGTGATTACTTTCGGAAGGAGTTAACGACTCTGGGCGAATTCGAAGCGGAAGGATTGCTGACTCAGGATCCTGAAAAAATCGTTGTTACCGAAAAAGGACGCCTGTTCATTCGCAACATCGCCATGACATTTGACGGTTATCTGGATCATACAAAAGCACGGTATTCTAAGACAATATGACTCCGAAAAAATATGCCGTTGTTATTGCCAACCTCGGCGCTCCGTCGAAACTTGATGATGTACGGCCTTTTCTGAAGCAACTTTTCCGGGATCCGGATATATTCCATTTTCCTTTTGGAAAAATGGGGCAGAAAGTATTTTCCTCGCTTATTGTAATGTTACGGGCGCCGCGTTCAAAAAAATATTATGAAGCTATCGGTGGCTCCCCTTTACACACCAATACCTTGGCACAAGCGGAGAAACTTCAGAGTTTCCTTGATAAACAAGAGGGTTTCACGGTTTTTGTGGCCCAACGGTACTGGCACCCCTTAGTGTCGGAAGTAGTGGGAAAAATCCAAAGCGGAGATTTCCAGAAAATTATTTTACTACCGCTCTACCCCCAGTATTCAACCACCACTACTCTTTCATTCCTTAATGAATGGAACCGTTGCGCCCACGACCTATCTGCTCCGATTGTAATCGAACATTTTTACCAAATTGATGGTTATCTTAATGCGATTGTCAGACAAATTAATGAGACGCTAAAACGTTTTGAAGAATCCCCTCACATTCTTTTTTCAGCCCATGGTATACCAGTTAAACTGATCGCCAATGGTGACCCGTACGAAACACAAATCAAGGAATGTGTTGAAATGGTTATGGACCGCATGGGAGAAGCATATCACTATTCAATTGGTTACCAGAGTAAAGTGGGGCCGGTGGAATGGTTATCCCCTTCGGTGGAAAGTGTCCTGGACTCATTGGTCGCGCAGGGAATCCGGCATGTGCTGGTTTATCCCATCAGTTTTGTTTCCGAAAATGTTGAAACCCTATATGAATTGGATATTCAAGTTAAACAGTATGCCCTGGAGAAAGGGGTTCATCAGTATGAACGTGCTCGGACCGTCCAGGACGATGATGAATTCATCCTTTCGTTAAAAGATCTGATATTGGAGGCCATTCAGTGAAAAAATCTGTTGCGATAATCGGTGGTGGTATTGCCGGATTGACGACGGCATTTAAATTGCAAAAGGAAGGAATAGAGGTTACACTGTTGGAAACCGCATCCCATACAGGCGGTGTGATGTGGAGCATTAGCAGTGAAAGGTATTTGGTGGAAACAGGTCCCAATACCATACTGGAAACATCCCCGAAAGTAACAGAACTGGTAAGTGACCTGGGGCTCGACTCCGAAAAAATTTACGCAAATGAGATCTCGAAAACCCGTTATATCGTTCGGAATAATCAGCTGGTACCGTTGCCCCTTTCGCCCGGCGCTTTTTTGAGGTCATCCCTATTTTCTCTTCGCGCCAAGCTGCGTTTGCTGAAAGAGCCTTTCATTGATCCCTGGGATAATCAATACGAGGAATCGTTATCTCAATTTGTCATCCGTCGCCTGGGACAGGAGTTTTTGGATTATGCTATTAATCCTTTTGTGGCAGGTGTTTACGCAGGCGATCCGGACCATTTAAGTGTACAGCACGGGTTCCCGAAATTGTACGCCTTGGAACAAAAATACGGCAGCCTGATCAAAGGACAGATCAAAGGTGCCAAAGAGCGCCGGGAACGGGAGGAAGAATCCAAACAAAAGGCACGCATGTTTTCCTTTAAGTATGGTCTGAAAACGTTGCCCGCCACACTTGAAAAAGCGCTTGGCCCGGCGGTCCGGAAAAATACGGTTGTTACGGATATCTCCCCCAAGGGAAACAAGTGGGAAATCACGTATCGGACCGACGATCGCCCGGAGGAAACCTTGAACAGTGATTATGTGGTTTATGCCGGCACCGTTTACCAATTAAGTTCTCTAACGGTCGAAAGACAACGGTTAGAGGATTTTGAATGTTTCCGAGAGATATATCATCCACCGATTACGGTTTTAGTCCTTGGCTTTAAGCGTGAGGATGTCCGGCATCCTCTGGATGGGTTTGGAATGTTAATCCCCAAGATCGAGGGATACCACATTCTGGGGGCGCTTTTCTCATCCACGTTGTTTCCGAACCGGGCTCCTAAGGGACATGTCTCCATCACGACTTTCATCGGCGGAGCTAGACAACCGGAATATGCGGACAAACCGGAAAATGACCTGGTGGAAATCACCCTGGATGAATTGAAAAATTTGTTGGGTGTGAGCGGGAAACCTACTTTTGTTAAGCGTGTGTACTGGCCAAAATCCATTCCTCAGTATGATGTGGGTTACGGTCGTTTTAAGAATAAGTTAGATGAATTAACAAAACGGTATTCCGGTTTGTATTTTGCAGGTAATTATATTAACGGCATTTCAGTGGCGGATACTATCGTCCAAAGTTACAGCGTAGCCAATAAAATCATCGAACGGACGAAAGGCACTGAAGCAGAAAAGGAGGAATGATGCAATTAAAAAACATGGGACTTTTGTATCGACCGCGCAGATTGCGAAACAGCGAACTTTTACGCAGTCTGGTTCGGGAAACGATAATTACCAAAGATGATTTTATTTATCCTTTGTTTGTTGCCGCAGGTAA
>CAZBEL010000170.1:0-4255 GCA_964490885.1 uncultured bacterium | reverse complement strand
TTGGTCTGATAAGGGGAAAGTTGCCGCTGTTCACCCGTATTGACCTGAATAATTATGATCCGGTTGTACCGACGACGGTTTTCAAACTTGGCTGGACGTGCAGCGATCCAATTTCCGTCAGGTGACCATGCCAGTCCAAAACCGGCTGCCGGTTCAGAAGTCAATTCCTTCAAGGTCCCTGACTCCCAATCATAGAGATATATTCCTTGGTAATGAGGTGTGGTAAGTGCCAGTTGTTTCCCATCTGGACTAAACCGGGGAGCTAAATATGACCCTTCAATTGGTAAAACATATGGATCTCCCATAGCTTCCACTGCTGGTTGGCTGTACGTTACAGCAATAACCAGCACCGGTAAGAATAGTAATTGTTTAAAATGGATACTCATAAAAAGTCCTTAATTCAACTGTGGAGTTTAAATAGAAGGAAAAGAAAAACCCCCAACATTTTGGGGGTTTTTCTTTTCTAAAACACAATCTGTGTTATTTCATGAAGACCATTTGTCGGGCCAAACCCACATGCTCTGATTTTAGCGTGTAGATATAGGTTCCGCTGGCAACGGTCTCTCCAGCCTTGTTGGTACCATCCCAGGTCACTTGATGGGTTCCAGCTTGCTGGATTCCTTGTACCAGAGTGTTCACCAACTCACCATTCAGGTTGAAGATATCGATCCGCACCTTCTCGGTGATGGGCAGAGTAAACTCAATGGTCGTGGTCGGGTTAAAGGGATTGGGGTAGTTCTGCGCTAGGACATACCCGCTGGGAACTACTGGCTTCTCACCCGTAACACTGCCGGTGACTGGTGTCCACTTACTGATCGTCCAGGAATAAAAGTCGGAGAGATACATATTCCCGTCGCTGTCCCAGGCGGCACCCCGGGGACCATCGGTACCTCCGGCAGCAGGGTCACCATGTTGAACACCCGCCTGGCCTAACAACTCATGCGTGCTTGGATCAAAGAACCAGTAAGCACCTCCATAGGGACCACCCCAACCAGCGGTAAGGGCACCCACTAAGAGACTCCCATCAGGAGCCCAATCAATGGAACTTGCCCAGATGGCTGCTGAGGCAATAGTCGTGTCGGCATCAGCGGCATCACAAAGCACATAGGCTGAGTCGGCACCCATGGCGCTATTGATTTCTTCCCAACAAGCAGGAACGTCTTGAAAACGGGCAAAGGTGTCTACCGTTGTGTACTGTAACACGCCGGGGATGTCGCTATGCCAATGGGTTACACCAACACCAGTCCAGGTGGACCCAATGAAGAGATCCTTCCCGTCAGGAGTAACTTCTAGAGTACGGTTAATGAAACCCACCGTGTCGATGGCATTCCCCACCACATTCAAATCACTATCAAGGATCAGGCAAGGACGCTCGCCAGCTAATACATAGCTCAAATAAATGTTACCATTCGCATCAGCAGTAGCTTCTGTCAGGGAAGATTCACCGATGTACATGGCCATCCCTTCACCCGTTTGGTAGTTGATCTTGTAAAGGGTATGCCAATGAGAGCTGAGGATATTTCCATCAGCATCGAGGGCAATACCCCGACCGCCACCGTTATGATCACTTTCGTACATGAGGGTATCTTTAGTGCCATCGGCAAAAGTGATGACGTTAAGGGGTGAGAAAGAGACGTGCTGACCCGTGTTGGGGTCTAGGATATAGATGGGTTTATAATGGATCGTATCACCATTGGCGGTGACATCCATAGCACCCCATCCACTATAAATATTAATCCAGATGTTTCCATCGGGAGCCACGACAACGCCATGGGGAGAGTTTTGCCAGACACCTTCTGAACCCTGAACCACACCACCAAGGGTGTCATTGAAATCCAGGAAAATGCTGTCGAAGTTCCACTCAGTTTGAGCAAAACCGATACTCAATCCCAGGCATAGAGATAAGGTAGTTAGTACCGTTTTTCTCATTTTACCTCCTATTATTGTAGGGTTTATGGTTTGAATTTAAGCTTAAAATACCACTAAAACATTCCGCTTGCAAATGAATATCTTCTCATCATAACTCAACGAATGGCCACAAATTTCTTCACAATGGAATCCCCTTTCCGATAGCGGATTTCACCCGACTCAGCATCAATATAGTCTTCTGTAACCTCCACATGCACTAAGTAGATTCCGCTCACGATTACCTGTCGGGAGCTGGTATCAGAATTCCAGACTTCATCACCGCTACCGTCATCGTGATAAATTGTTTTAATCAAATCGCCGCGTTCGGTGAAAATCCGTATAATACAATGCCCAGGAACGTTCAGAAACATGATTTTATCTTCTTCTTTAGGATACTGATAGTTCTGAGCGGCTATATGATAAGGATTAGGGACAATCCGGAGATCTTTTAGGGAATTAGCGGCCCTACGTTTTAAGAAAGCCGGCTTCGTGGTACGGGTATAGAAACGACTACTATGGAGCGGTCCGGGGGGATTTAAAATACCCTCAGTATTATTCGAACCGTCATTGTAAGAGACAACGTAATAGTAGTAGGAAAATCCCCGGACGGCGGTCATATCTTCAAAGGAATAGGTCCCTCGAGGTCCGTCATAGATTACTTCGTACGTTGTATCTGGCTTTCCAACGGCCCGGTAGATACGGTAACCGGCAAAATCAACTTGGCTCTCAGAAGGACTTGGTTCCCAATTCAAATAAATACGATCTCCCCCAGACTTCACATCAAACAACGGTGGGGGCAGGGGTGGCTGGGGAATTTGCATCCCCGAATCATAATTCCGTTTAGCACGACTGAATGTCAATAGTATTGAATCCTTGCCTGTGAATATCCAAGCGTTTTTATAAATATTCTCATCATTCGTTTCGCTTCCATCCGGCAAAGGGAAAGGACCGGTATCACTGGGATCCTGAAAGGCCTTTTTCCACCGACGTCCAATCTGTTCACATAATTCCCGTCGCAGACCGCTGATTCCCTCTGCTTCCACAATGGTCACACTCTCCCCGGGTGCCAGATCAAAGGGCCCATAAGTCATCATCACATTGGTCCCACCGCCGTCGTTGTGGATAGTAAATGGGTCTACCTGGTGTAACAGGTAATCCTGCTCGTCCGGCATGGCCGTTTCGTCGAAACGATCGGTACCACCCAACCCTTCATAAGGTAAGCCACTCAACATATCATAGAGCTTAATCATATTTAATTCATCCGAAGGACGGAGATTGCCCACCTTAGGGTAGGTGTCCCCCGCATGCCAACCTAAGAATACTGGTTGATTGGGATCATCCTCCGGATCGGTGGCACTTTTATCCACGTGGAGGACTACTGAACCCACATGCTGAGGAGAAGTTAACCTACCGTCACCGTCTTTATCGGGAGCACCAATATTATTAAAGTTGTTTTTCGTGGTCTGTCCGGCCCAGGAAAAACCGCACCGTAACCAATCAACAATGGGATCTGCTTCGGTGATCGTTTCGTTTGCATGGGCAGCATAATCTTCCCCGCGCACGGTTACCCAGCTATGCTTACCCCACGATTGTCCGTCTCCGATCTCCGACGTACCTTCGCGTCCACAACTGTAACGAGTACCCCACCCAATCCGCACACCGTGGAGGGTTTCATTCAACTCAATCTCTTCATCCCAATCTGCATTCCCGGTGTTTTCAAAGGTAAATTCTTTGATGAAATAATTATCATGGTATTGTTGACTAAACACATAGATTTTCCGGGTCATGGTGAGTCCCATAGAAGTATTCACTACATTGGTGATGATGCGGTCAGGAATCTGGTGAGGATCTATTTCATCAATCTCGTTGGCATAAATGGCACCTAAATCAACGCCATCCACGTAAACCGTCGGAGGGGGAAATTTAGCGGTCTGTTTTAGTTCCATAGGGAAGAGGGATAAACCCGTGTAGTCCATAGCAAAATAGATTCCATAAGCGCTAAAATAATTCCCATCTACGTCAGTAAAGTCCTTCGCGGCGATCCAGGCTCGCTTAATGACCGCATTATCCTGGCGAGTATAGTCTGCTGGCCAGATCAGTCCTTCGTAGTAAGAATTATTCCAAGCTCTTTCAGAACCGTAGGCAGAAAAATGGCTTTGTAAGGATCCTACCCGAACGTAGCGCTTGGCTGTTTCCGGTACCTGAGCTAGTAAAATGGCTACAAAAAACCCAACAAACAATAATAGAAAAAACGGCCTCCTTAAGAAAACTTTTCTTGATACAGCTACCGATGAAAATGATCGAGTCACTGGTCTCATCCTAATCATCAAAACTGAATCGTGATCCC
>CAZBEL010000169.1:0-4262 GCA_964490885.1 uncultured bacterium | reverse complement strand
GTCAGGTAATACGATATCTATGTAACCCATGGCACTCCCATTCACAGCGGTTACACGTACGGTGCTTCCAATGTATTGCGAGGAATACCGGAGCGTAGTAGTAGCTGTTCCAAAGTTGTCGGTAGTAGCTGGCGAAATGATAGTTCCCATTGTACTGGGGTTTAAAGAAAACTGAATATCAGCTCCCACAATGGGTAACCCATTTTGGTCCGTGAATATGGCCGATACCTGCAAGTCATCGGTTCCATCTCCATTTCCGTCACCTGTACCAGGAGGATTATACCAAGAAAGCACAATGCTACTATCACTGGGGGCTAGGAATAATACGGAAGTAGAAGCAGTTAATGTATTCCCAAAACTACCTTGAATTAAAGCCGTTCCGGCAGTGGTACCTGTAGTCAGTGTTACAGTAGTATTACCGTTGTTATCAGTGATTGTGGAACCGGGAATAGTCCCTAGATTCGTAGACCAGAAGACCGTACGATTCGCTAATGGATGACCATTAGATGTTTCTTTTAATTGGGCAGAAATCTGAGTTGTGCTATTCCCGTCAGCTAAAAGTATAGAGTCTTGGGCGTTAACTGTAAAGGTTATCCCTCGAAACGTGACAATAACATTATCTTGGATAGTTGGGAAGTCCGCTACAGCAGCAGTTATAACAACTGTTGTATCGGTGAACCGGGCACTACTAACGAGTGCGTTAGTTGCAATACCATCGTTATCAGTGGTTGTAGTGCTTTGAGCTAAATCGCCCAAAGTAGAATTAAACACAACTTGCACCCCTGAGATTGGGTCACCTAAAGTATCTGTTACGGTTGCTGAGATCGTGAGGTTACTTAACCCATCCCCAAGGATAGTTGTAGTATCGGTTGTTAAGACTAAATTTTGTGGATCCGGACTAAGAAACGAGAGTGTGACAGTATCATACAAGGTCTGACCAACCATAATAAAAACTGTATCTAACCCCGGTATTGTGCCACTCGTAATTACGGCGGATGCATGTCCATTAGCATCGGTAGTAGTGGGACCAGTAATGGTTCCCAAGGTTGTAGCAAACGCAACTGACTCATTAGGAATCGCCACGTTCGTTCCACTTTCTCGAACAAGAACATCCACTGTTGTACTGGATTGCCCATCAGCGATGATGTATTGGTCGGCTGCAGTCGAGTTGATAGTAATACCTTGGAAAATCAAATCCATAGTATCTCTGATAGCAGGAAATGCGGAAAGTGATACATCAACTTCCCCAGCAATATTCGTGTAACTGGCGGAGCTGACTAATGAGGTGACTGCTGCACCATTGGAATCGCTAACTACTGTGGACGTCAATAGCGTACCAATAGAAGTATTAAATACAACTTCTGTAGAAGAAACTGAATTCCCTTGAGCATCGGTAACAAGGGCAGTGATCTGAGTTGTATCTCGTCCATCGGCTAATAACACAGAAGAAACTGAACTCAAACTAACTTGGGTGGGTTCCAAACTGTAAAACTCGACGAAAACGGTATCTTTTAATGTTGTTCCAAAAGTAGCAACAATTGTGGCTATTCCGGGTATGTTGCTACTATTGAGGACAGCATTTGCAACACCGCTGGCATCACTGGTAGCAGAACCGGTGATCGTACCATTGGTAGTAGAAAAATAAACATTTGCTCCTGTAATAGGACTATGGGCTGTGGTCTCATATATAGTAGTTGTAATCAATGTAGTACTATTTCCGTCGGCTGGTAATATAGCTTCCTGCGTTGAAAGATTAATGGTAACACCCCGGTATTCAAAAAAAATACTATCAACAAGGGTGGAAGTCATGTTTGATTTTTGTAAGGTGTTTATTATTTCATCCCCTAGGGCAAGGCCTTGAACATTGAGGGGGGTAATCCTCTTTAATCCTTGGAAAGGATGTGAACTTTTCATTGGCAACTTTGATACGAGAGTTCTCACTACCATTTGTCCATGAAAACTGGATTCTGTCAGGTTACTGGAAACTTGGCAGATGACATAGCCTGAAGTATCACGAACGCTGGCAGGACTAATATGTGTAACGGTTGCTTCCCCATTTTCATCGGTAATGGCACTGTTTTCCGAAAGGGTCCCCATAGCTGTTTGGAAAAGGACCTCTACCCCTGGGACCGGGTTACTCAGCGTATCCAGAATTAAGGCAGTAAGCGTGGATGAAGTAACACCATCAGCAAGTAGTGATGTTGAACTCGAATTCATGGATAAAGAATTTGGATGACTGGAAACAAATGGAATACCCGCTGTAAAAGGTAAATCCGTCCCTAAGGTAATTGTGACGGTAGCATTCCCAGGGATAAAACTGCTGCGCAGAACAAGTACTGCACGACCATTGTCATCAGTAATAAAATTACCAGAAATAACCCCACGTGAAGCAGTTACCTGAAATGGATAATTCTTTAAAGGAATACCACTATTAGATTCAAACACAAGAACTGTGACGAGTGTAGAATCTACCCCATCAGCTAAAAGCTCGTTCCGGTCAAAATGCAACTGGGCTTTTATACCCTTATAAATGATGAGCAAACTATCTACTGAATCTTCAACTAAACTTTTCTGTAACCTGATATTATTTGTTCTTAACTCTGTGATCCTAGTTTGTTTTGCCTCAGCTTTTCTTATCTCTTTTTCCTTTACCTCCCTACTTTTATGGACATAATTAAAAGGTGATATTTCAAACTGGTTGTTTGATTGTCCCTCGCTGGTAATCTGTGTTAAACCAGTATGTAAATACAAGTTGAGGTTAGCAAAAGGTGTTAAACTGGCTTTTACAGTGGCCACCACATTATTACTATCAGCTACACCCGTTAGTGTGGCATAGGTGATCCCTCCCTCGTTAGTCCGCCCCTGGGAAACAATGCTTCCTTCGTCAACAGAGAAAAACACCAATACATTCTGCATGGGCTGTTGTTGTTCATCTACCACCTTTGCTTTTACTCGAACATTGGCTCTACCATCGGCGATGATAGCAGTCGTATCGCTGGAAAGGCTAACCGTTGCCAACGGGTTAAGAATAAGAATATATAAAGTATCTGCTTTTTCACCGGCCGTTACAACCACTTCATCCAATCCTGCTAAACTATCAGCGTGATAGTCAACAATAGCCATCCCTAATGAGTCAGTCGTATCACTTTCGGTGATAGTACCTAAAACAGCGGAAAAAGTGACGGCAATATTATCCGCAGGTTCAAGAACAGTTGTATCCTTATTTACTCTCTGAAGTTCTACGATAACTGTTGTAGAACTATCAACGAATAATTGGTCCTCATTAGCGACAAACCGCTTAAAAAAAATATATTTATTTATATCTTCATTAGGCCCGACAAAGCTCCCCTGATCCACGGTACAACGGAGTCCCAGCACCAGGACTAACAAACTTCCAAGAATTCGTAAGTGTTTGGACAACATATTCCTGGAGGCCGTATATTAAATGAGAAGGTTTGAGTGTAATTTTCTAGTCATGTGGAGCTAATCTAACTCCAGAGAGGACTACAATGCTAATAATTTTAGGGTGGGTGAAAGCAGTAAAAAGACCTGGGACTACATTGGGTAATCAAAGAAATAGAGTTATTATTACACTTTCAAATATTATCGAGACAAACCCAGAGATATTCGCATGAGTAAAAAATTATCCATTATTCCTTTGACGTTGATTCTCGTTTTAGGCATTGCCTGGATCGGTTTTTTCCATAACGATACTGATGCTGATCTATTCGGTCATGTCACTATTGGTGAGCGCATCCTCGACACGAAAGAAATTCCCCGTACAAATACTTATTCCTACACTGAACCAGACCATCCATGGATTAACCAGTACTGGCTTTCTGAAGTAATCTTTGCCCTGGTATATCGAAACCTTGGAAACCCGGGGCTAATACTTTTTATGATGGCCATGAGCCTTGGCATGATAACCATTGCCTATAAGCTGATTCGGAAACACTACCCACAAACCCACATATTTACGACTTTTATTGTTTTAGTGATGATGATTGGAACCTTGCGAACAGGGATAACTATCCGACCACAACTTTTTACCTATCTTTTTACCATGATCATGCTCTACCAGTTAGCCGATATGAAAATGAAACGAAGTCATCTTATCATATTTCCGATTCTCTTTCTCTTCTGGACTAATCTCCACGGAGGTGTAATCGCTGGATATGGAATATTGTTTATCTGGAGTATCACCTTAATCCTGGAAGACTGGAAGAGTAAATTGAATACAACCATTAAGTATTTAGTGATTT
>CAZBEL010000168.1:0-4277 GCA_964490885.1 uncultured bacterium | reverse complement strand
GCATTGAAAGCAGGTCAATAATTCCAGTAAATAAGTCGCCGGAACCAATGGGAATCACGATGGGTAATGGAGTGGCCCCTAAGCGATCTTTCATCATTTCCAAGACATGATAAAAATCCGAGCCCACCCGGTCCATTTTGTTCACAAACGCAATCCGCGGTACGTTGTACTTATCGGCTTGACGCCAGACGGTTTCACTTTGGGGTTCCACACCACCCACAGCACAAAAAACAGCTACGGCCCCATCCAGGACCCGCAGCGAACGTTCCACCTCTACGGTGAAATCCACATGCCCGGGGGTATCAATGATATTAATACGATGATCGGTCCAAATGGTAGTGGTGGCTGCCGACGTAATAGTAATACCGCGCTCTTTCTCCTGCTCCATCCAATCCATAGTTGCGCCGCCTTCGTGAACCTCGCCCATACGGTGCGTCCGGCCGGTGTAGAATAAAATGCGCTCTGTGAGGGTAGTTTTACCCGCATCAATATGGGCCATGATCCCAATATTCCGAACACGATCTAAGGGTATCTTCTTCATCATTTCAGCCTATCGATAATGGGCAAAAGCTTTATTGGCCTCGGCCATCCGATGGGTATCATCCTTCTTCTTAATAGCACCACCTTCTCCATTAGCGGCCATGATCAGTTCGGTGGCTAATTTTTCCGTCATGGGTTTCCCAACGCGACGTTTGGCTGCATCAATAATCCAGGTAGAAGCCAGATAAAAACGACGGTGCTTGGGCACCTCAATGGGAACCTGATATGTGGCACCGCCAATACGACGAGACTTCACCTCTACCATAGGTGAAGCGTTTTCAATGGCTTGATGGAAAATTTTAAGCCCTTCTGACTTGGTCCGTTTCTGGATTACATCCATGGCTTGATAGAAAATTCTTTCGGCTAATCCTTTCTTTCCCCGCTGCATGAGATAGTTCACAAACTTGGCAACGGCAATGTCGTGATAGACTGGATCGGGGTCAATAGTGCGTTTTTCTGGTCGTCTTCTTCTCATGATCAGGACTTCGGTTTCTTAGCCCCATATCGGGAGCGACTGGTCTGCCGATCGGACACACCAGCAGTATCGAGGGTGCCACGAATAATATGATAACGAACGCCGGGAAGGTCTTTCACTCGCCCCCCTTCAATGAGAACAATGGAGTGTTCCTGAAGGTTGTGTCCTTCACCGGGAATATAGGCTGTGACCTCAATTCCGTTGGTCAATCGGACACGGGCGACTTTCCGTAAAGCAGAATTGGGTTTTTTGGGCGTAGTGGTATAAACACGAGTACACACACCGCGCTTTTGCGGATTGCCTTTTAGGGCCGGTGTGGAGCGCTTGCTCAGTACCCGCTTACGTCCTTTGCGAATGAGTTGGTTTATCGTCGGCATAATGATTACTTAAAAGCCGGCGAAATTATCACACATCGCTCGTGTGTAGCAAAGCATTTTTACCATAATAACACTCATAAATTAACTTACCGCCTTGGCCACGGTCTCTTCGGGTTGTTCAGTGGAAACCGTTTCCACTAAAATGTTCTTCAACCGCGGTGTTCCTGTTCCAGCTGGGATTAACCGCCCCACGGCCACATTCTCCTTGAGTCCTCGGAGATAATCAGTCTTACCTGCCGAAGCCGCGTCGGTAAGAACGCGCGTTGTTTCCTGGAAGGAAGCGGCCGAAATGAAGCTGTCTGTATTCAATGAGGCCTGGGTAATACCCATCAAAAGGGGCTCGAAAGTAGTGGGTTTTGTCTTCCTCGACTTCGCCGGCTTCTTACCTGCTTCTTTTAAGGCTTCATTAATGTCTCTCAGCTCGGTCTTTTTAATCAAAGCTCCTTCCTCAAGTTCTGAATCTCCCGGGTCGGTGATCACCACCATGGTCTTCAATTCCTCATTACTCTTAAAGAACTCGGCACGATTAACCCGGTCTTCTGGGAGGAAGTCGGAGTCACCAGGATCTACAATGCTGACTTTTTGCATCATCTGCCGTACGATGACTTCGATATGCTTATCATTGATTTTCACACCCTGGAGACGATACACTTCTTGAATTTCATTAACTAAGTATTCGCGTACTTTCCCAGGCCCTAAGATGCTCAGCACGTCGGAAGGTGAAATGGCTCCTTCACAGAGCTGGGTTCCAGCGGTGATGTAATCCCCTTCGTGGACGATGACATGTTTCCCATATGGAATAGAATACTTACGTACCTCGTCATTAGTCCCTTCGATGAGGATGGTTCTGATTCCCCGCTTGGTCTCACCAAATTTCACTCGTCCGTCAATCTCGCTCACCACTGCAGGATTTGCCGGGGTGCGCGCTTCAAATAATTCGGCAACGCGTGGTAGTCCACCGGTAATGTCACGGGTTTTAGCAATATCCCGAGGGATTTTCACTAACGTCTGTCCCCGTTGAACTTTCTGCCCGTCGTTAATGACTAAGGAGGCCTTCACGGGTAAGATAGTTCCACCAGATAGAATTTTACCTTTTTCGTCTACAATCTCAATATGGGGGCTCAACCGGCGATCTTTGGCTTCCCGGATCACCATCTGTTTCTTTCCACCTTCTACGGCTTCTACACTGTAGGTATCCCCTTCAATGAAATCCTTCAGACGGACGATTCCCGTTTCACGCGCCAGAATGATATCTGTGTAAGGATCCCACTGGAACAAAATCGTCCCGGCTTTCACCTTTTCACCATCGGAAACCAACATATTGGCCCCATACGGCACGTTGTAGAAGGCACGGCCGATGTTGTTGCTATCCAGAATGGTGATTTTCCCGTTGCGCACCATACAGCGTGTTACTTTTGTCCCCGCTTCGTCGATAGTTTCCGCCACTTCCAGTCCTTCTGAGAACTGGACCTTACCACCCCGTTTCGCCCGCATCTCGGACTGTTCAATAATTCTGGTAGCCGTTCCACCAATATGGAAAGTCCGCAACGTTAACTGAGTCCCCGGTTCCCCGATACTCTGGGCGGCCTGAATCCCTACGGCCGTACCTAAGTTCACCAAGCGGTGAGTGGAAAGATTCCAGCCGTAGCACTTGGCACAAACTCCTTTTAACGACTCGCAGGTAAGCACGGACCGAATCCGAATACTTTCTACGTTGCTGTTGGCAATGATATCTGCCTCTTTTTCACTGATGACCTCATTGGCTTTAATTTTCACCTCACCATCGATAATGAAGTCGTCCAAAATGGTTCTGCCTAACACGCGGTCGGCTAACGGCTCGATGACTTCCTCCCCTTCTTTCAAGTCCGAAATCACGATTCCGTTAATGGTGCCACAATCTTCTTCATAAACGACTACGTCTTGGGCCACGTCCACCAGCCGACGGGTGAGATAACCAGCATCGGCAGTTTTCAAGGCGGTGTCGGCCAAACCTTTTCGAGCCCCGTGCGTGGAGATGAAGTACTCCAACACCGAGAGGCCTTCTTTGAAATTGGAAGTAATGGGAGATTCAATAATTTCACCCTTACCACCAGTCATTGATTTTTGTGGTTTGGCCATCAATCCCCGCATACCCGCTAACTGCTTGATCTGGTCCTGACTACCACGGGCGCCGGAATCAGCCATCATGAACACGGGATTAAACCCTTGGTCATCATTTTCCAGAGCCTTCATCATCGTAGCAGCCACCATGTTGGTTGCATGGGTCCAGACGTCAATCACTTTATTGTAACGCTCACCATCGGTGAGAATATGCCGGTTGTATTTATCCTGGATGGCATCAACTTCCTGGAAGGCCTTTTCAATGATTTCCTGTTTCTGCTCTGGAACGAGAATATCACTAATGGAAATGGAACTTCCGCTACGCGTGGCAATCTCGAAACCGATATCTTTTAGATCATCCAAGAACTCGATTGTGCGGTAATTCCCGGCAACCAGGTAGGACTGGTTGACAATCTTTTCAAGACTCTTCTTGTTTATCATGCCATCCACATAGTCTAATTCTTCGGGCAGGATGGAGTTGAACATGACCCGGCCAACTGTGGTGTTTTTTATCCACTTACCTTTATGGCGCACATTAATGATGGCATTGAGGTCGACCTCACGGTTTTCATAGGCCAATAGCACTTCATCAAAACAGGAGAAACTCTTCCCTTCGCCCTTGGCCCCTTTTCGCTGCCGGGTAAGGTAGTAACATCCCAGCACCATGTCCTGTGAAGGAATGGCAATGGGCTTACCATTAGCCGGATGGAGAATATTATGGCTGGAGAGCATGAGAATCCGGGCTTCCATTTGCGCTGGGATGGAAAGGGGAACGTGGACGGCCA
>CAZBEL010000167.1:0-4345 GCA_964490885.1 uncultured bacterium | reverse complement strand
ATATTGTTGCTGCCGGGATTGCCGAGAAGTGCGAAGTCCAACTTTCCTACAGCATTGGGGTGGCTGAACCTACATCGTTTTATGTGCGTACGTTTGGAACAGGCTCCGTCTCTGATGCCGCCCTGACGACCATCGCCCGAAAAGTATTTCCCCTGAAACCTAGGGATATCATTAACCACTTGCAGTTAAAAGCCCCCCGTTATCGTCTCACTGCCGCTTACGGCCACTTCGGTCGTGAAGAGGAAACATTTACCTGGGAAAAGGTCGACATGGTGGATACATTGCAGACCGAAATAAGAAAGGTTACGAAAACTGTATGAACGATCAGAAACAGATGATTATTGAAGATTTGCCTTATAAAGTCCGCGATATTCAATTAGCTGAAGCTGGGCGGCGGGCCATTAGTATTGCCGAAAAAGAAATGCCCGGCCTGTTAGCTATCAGGGAAAAATATGGAGAAAGCAAACCATTAGCAGGGAAGCGGATCACTGGCTCATTGCACATGACGGTGGAAACTGCAGTCCTCATCGAAACCCTTAAAATTCTTGGGGCAGAGGTTCGTTGGGCCAGTTGTAATATTTTTTCCACCCAGGATCACGCCGCAGCGGCAATTGCCCAAACTGGTACACCCGTCTTTGCCTGGAAGGGGGAATCCTTAGAAGAATATTGGTGGTGTACCCTGCAGGCGTTAACCTTTCCAGATGGGCAGGGCCCAGACTTAATTGTAGATGATGGCGGCGATGCTACCCTTTTAGTCCACCAAGGTTATGAATTGGAAGAAACTTACGTCCGTACTGGCGCGGTTCCTGAGAGCCAGGCCACGGGAGAAGAGTTGGTCATTGATAAGTTATTACGGGAGGTCCTTACCAAAGCTCCCCATCATTGGCATATGGTAGTTGATCGATTAATTGGTGTGTCTGAAGAAACTACGACGGGTGTCCACCGTTTAGAACAGCGTGCCCAGGATGGGACCCTCTTGGTGGCTGCCTACAATGTGAATGATTCAGTGACCAAGTCGAAATTTGACAACATCTACGGAAACCGGGAATCTCTGGCTGACGGAATAAAACGGGCCATGGATGTAATGATTGCCGGGAAAGTAGTGGTTATCTGTGGCTATGGTGACGTTGGGAAGGGATGCAGCCAGTCCATGCGCGGGTTTGGCGCCCGGGTGCTCATCACCGAAGTAGACCCCATCTGCGCCTTACAGGCCGTGATGGAGGGCTATGAAGTGGTCACTCTGGAACAGGCGTTACCCATCGCCGATATTTATGTGACTGCCACAGGCAATCGGGACATCATTACACTTGACCATATGTCCAAAATGAAAGACCAGGCGATCGTGTGTAATATTGGTCATTTCGATAACGAAATCCAAATGGCAGCTTTGAACAGTGCCGAAGGGGTGGTCAAAGAAAATATCAAGCCCCAGGTGGATCGATATACTTTCCCTGATGGACATCAAATTTATATCTTAGCCGAAGGACGTTTAGTAAACTTAGGTTGTGCCACTGGTCACCCCAGTTTTGTCATGTCAGCTTCCTTTTCCAACCAGGTATTGGCCCAAATTGCCTTAGCAGAGGAAAAACCTCCTATCGGTGTGTACCGTTTACCAAAGAAATTGGACGAGGAGGTTGCCCGACTTCATCTGGAGAAATTAGGCGTTCGACTTACCGAATTAACACCGGAGCAGGAGGCTTATACGGGCATTTCGCGAGAAGGACCCTTCAAGTCGAAACATTATCGCTATTAAGCCCGCTCGCCAATTGCACGTCTATTATTCTTTGATTTATAACTGTTAAGGGAAGTTGCTTTCCTATGGTAGTGCAGGAATTTTTATTGGAATTGCTGCCTAAATCACCTCAATTTCTGGTGTTTCAGTCCCCTTTGTATGCAGAAAAATAATCCGAGGCTCAACATTTCCTACCTCTGGAAGTGGATCACATTACTTTCCGTGGGGGGTTTGATACTCTTCACGGGCGCATGTGATTTTCAGAGTCCTGCCGATTTTAAAATGCCCACCTGGTTCGTGGATATCAAATTTCCCCTGGTGCAACAACGCTATGGCTTGGGGGAAATGGTGGACAGCACTCTTATCTTTCCCCACGGGAAGCAAGGGATGCAATTGGTCTTTGAGGATACTTTACCACCCCGCTCTATTGATCCTAATTACCTGACGGTTAACGTCAACGTTGATACAGGAATTACTGAAACGGTGCAATCCACTGATCTATCCACAGTTAGAGTGGATACAGCACTTAATTTTGTCATTCCCTTGGGAGATAGTTTACTTACCACAACTGGGATTGTCCATTTTCCTGATAATAGTGACCGCGTCGTAGATAGTACGATTTGGAATCCTATCGCCCGCGCTTTTGTTATCCCGGCGGAGATGCAGGATATCGAGATCCCCCTGCCAGTCGATGCTGATCAACTGCCAGACTTCGTGACTTCGGTGGAAGGCTTTATTATCAAGGCCGATGTGACGGGTGATAGTAGCGCTTTCCAAACCACCGTGAAAAATAATGGTCTCCCCACGGATATTACCGATGTTAAGATTTATTTCTCTACCGGTACGGTATCCAGTCCTGACACATTAGCACGGCATGTCAAAAGTACCGTGGCAACGAACGAATCCTACGTTGCAACTACTTCTCTGGGGGACAGTACTCTATTGGAAGCTATTCGAATTTCTCTGGCTTTGAAGATTGCCCAGACTACAGCATCCAGCGTGACCATTCCTGCTGGCGATTCGGTACAGATAAATTTACGGATTGGTTTTACTATTACCGGTTTTGATACTGCAGTAGTTCAGCTGGCTGAAACTCCCTTACCGGTTTCGTTACCTCCCATGCGTTTCATGGAAGAAGGTGACTCTTCTGGTGTTAAGATCTACCAGGGAACCTTCACTAACTCGAATTCCTTCCTGAAGAATAAGATTAAGGTGTTGAATCTTCAAAGTACCTTCCCCTTTGATCTGGGGTTTTACATGAATTTCCGCAATTTTGTCTCTGCTGACGGCCAGGATTCGGTGAAAATCGACACCGTTCTCAATTCCAACGTTGGCGTAGTGAACAACACCTTCGATATTGACGGTTATAAATTTGCTAACCCAATCAGCCCTGACAGCGCCCTAACAGAAATGGTCATTGATGTGAACCCTGTGATCCACGCCGGTCAGGCATATATTCCTTTAGATGGTTCTGATTTAGGAACCTTGTCCATGTCCATTTCGGTGAACACCCTGGAATTCGAAACGTTGGACGCCCTAATTATCACAACCTTCCCATCGTCACAACAAAATATCGAAGGGATGCCCCAAGGATTTGAGGGAATGGCCTTTAGCGATGTACGCATCGAGTTTGAAATTATGAACACCATTCGCTTGCCGGTACAGTTAGACATTGAGATGGTTGGGGTGACCCAGATGGCGGACACGGTTCGGGTACGGGTGCTGAGTGCTATTGATACCAGCGGCATTGCGGTTTATGATTCGGCCAAGACGTTGATTCAACTTAGTCGGGAAGGAACTAAGACTTATTATTATAACCTGCCTACCGATTCCATTCCATCTGATTCCGTTCTCACAGGCGCTGGAGAGCAGACCATTGTCGATCTTCTTTCGGCCAACCCGGTGAGTTTGTTTGTGAACGCTCAAGCTGGGATTACTGGACGAGGAACCATTACCACGGAAGGGTTCATAAAGTTTAAATACCGCATGGTGGCGCCTTTCGAGGTGATTATGGAACCCATGACTTTTATTTCGGTGAATGAGACCCCGCTCCAGGAAATGGACTACGACACGCGGAATACAATCCGCAGTTCCCTCTATCGGGCGGAGTTGGTTACTACCGTGACCAATCACCTCCCCGTTGGTGGGGAGATAGCCATTCTGCTGTCCAATAATACCTTTTTCCCATTGGACACCACCGTGGAGATGTTGCGAGTCTTTCGCGATTCCATGGTTGTTCAACGAGGTTGGGATCCTACGGACAGTCTCTATGTAATCACAAATTGTGCTGCGCTGGACCCTGCCCTGGATAGCCTTCAAATAGGTTCCTTACAATTGAATAACCTGTACATTTTCCAGGTGATGGACGATTATAGTGATTGTATTGATGGTGTCGTCTATTTAGTGAAACACCATACTGGGGAGGTTGTAGATACAGTAATATCCTATGTGGATACGCTGGTGAAGGTTCTATTGCCGGATCCTCTGTCCCTTTATAGTGATACAACAACCGTGGGATACCCCGGTGCTGTCGCTGAACCGGGCATCACTAGTTATAGTAGTGTCATTGATACCAATCGAATATTCCTCATTACGGATTATGGTGATCATTAT
>CAZBEL010000166.1:0-4349 GCA_964490885.1 uncultured bacterium | reverse complement strand
GCGGTGCCCGCCTTCATCGCCCGGGCCAACGCCGCCGTCTCGGCATTGATCCCCTTGGCTTGGGCCTGAACTTCATCCAATCCTACGCCGGTAACTTGAGGATCGGTGAAAATAACCCAGGGGAGGACGGAATAATCCCGTGCGGTCTCGGCATTGGTCAAGGCGTTGCGCGTAGCCAGTTTTCCTTCGTAAGCGGCAGTGTAAACGAACATGTTTTCTCCTAAAACATCCCCTGCAGCGTAGATGGTTGGTACAGAAGTTTGTAGGGTCTCACTGACGATAATGGCCTCATTTTGATTCAGTTTTACTCCAACTTCTTCCAAGCCAATGCCGTTGGTATTGGGTGTCCGGCCCGTGGCTACGACCAGCTTTTCACCGTGAAAAGTCTGTAACTTGCCATCAATATTGGATTCGACTACCACGTATCCATCCTGCATGTAAACTTGGGTAAACTCATTCCCCGTAACTACGTTTATCCCCTCATTTTTTAAGTATTGGGTAAGACGATCAGTTAAATCCGCGGTTTCGGTGGGGAGGATACGATCCGAGCGTTGTAAGATAGTTACCTTACTGCCCAGACGGGAAAAGAGTTGGCCAATCTCCAGGGCAATGTAGCGTCCTCCCAGGATGAGGAGCGATTCCGGGAGTTGGTCCAATTCAAAGGCCCCTTCGTTGGTCAAATAAGGGACATCGTTTAGACCCTTAATCTCCGGTATATGGGGGCGGGCTCCCGTGGCGACTAAAAGTTTATCCCCTTCAATCGTTTCACCATTGACTTCCACCGTGGTGGGAGACAATAGCTGAGCTCGGCCCTGGATCAAGCGAAAGTTGTCCATATTCTTAATGATGGCGGTGTATTTGTGCTGCCGTAAGTCCTGCACTAAGGTTCGTTTTTGTTGCATCACCGCCTGGAAGTTGGTGAGGGTTCCGTGGGTTTCAATTCCCGAGAAGGGGTTATTTTGGGAACGGTGTAGCGTTTCAGCAGCACGGATGAGGTTCTTGGAGGGGACGCACCCCACGTTCACGCAGGTACCCCCAATGGGTAGGCCATCATTGATCATGGTCACCCGGGCCCCTAATTCCTGAGCTTCGATGGTGGCTGCGAAAGCTGCCGAACCGCCACCAACGATGATGAGATGCTCTTGTTCTTTTTCTATTTGCGGTTGTTCTTCCTTAGTCCCAACGACTTGATACTGCCCGGTATCATTGATCTTACTAATGATCTTTGATAAGGATAATTTCTCAGCGTCAAATCTAAGCTTTGCAGAACGGTCCGGGTAACTGACTTGCTTTTCTAAAATGCCATCCAAATTTAGTAGGTTGCTAATCGTCGTGGCACAGTGTTCACAGGTCATGCCGTTAATATCGATTTTGATTGTTTTAATATTCATTCTTTCCTCGAATTCAGTCCTTTCAATGGACGGTAGATTCAAACCCGGCATTTCGGGTGGCTTCCAAGAGGTCCTTGGTGGAAATTTTCGTGGGATCATAACGAACGATAGCAATTTTCTCTTCGAAACTCACCGTGGCTTCCATGACGCCGTCCACTTTTTCCAGGCTTTTCTGGATCGTCACGGGACAGGCAGCGCAGGTCATCCCCGGTACATCTAAGACCACTTCCCGGACCTGAGTGTTAAGCTGAATGGGTTCCTGGCTATCGGCAAACACAACCGGAACGATATAAGGAACGGCTAAGAGACCGATGATAAATAGGGTCACCACCCATAAAGTTATTTTATTGATCCGATCCGCTTTTGGGTTGGCGCAGTAGGAGCCTGGTTCACAGTCTTCCGCTTTCGGTTTACGGTAGACTTTGTAAAAGGCATAACCTAGGAAGATCGCCGAGAGTCCTATTAGGTAAGGTCGGAAGGGTTCCAAGGCTGTCAGGGTTCCTATCCAGGCCCCGCCGATTCCCATACCTATGAGGACTAACGGTCCAACACAACAGACCGAGGCGGCAATGGCGGCTAAGGTGGCTCCTACAAGCCCTTTCCGGGAAGCTTTGGTTGGTTCAATTTCAGGTTTCATATTTACTCCGGGTTCTGATTCAATAAGCATTGCTACTAATTAGATGGGTTGTACTTGGGTACGGAGTTACAAAAAACTAATTAAATTTTTCAAAAGCATCTAAAATAGGGCATTCTTGGGTAGGTCCCGTCCCTACGCAGCTGGCCACCAAAATGGCTAAAGCATCTTTGATTTGTTTTAATTCCCGGATTTTCTCTTCAATCACCTGGATCTTATTTTCCGCTCGCCGCCGTACGTCTTCGCAAGTGCAATTAGGGTCTACCCGTAAATGGAGTAATTCCTTGATTTCTTTTAACGAAAACCCATGCTTTTTGGCCATCTGAATAAACTGAAGGCGTTTTACGTCTTCTTCAGAGTAATACCGATAGCCTGAGGGTAATCGTGTTGGTTTAGGGATAATTCCCTTCCGTTCATAAAAACGGATTGTTTCTAAGTTCACATTGGCCTTTTGGGCTAACGTTCCAATGGTAAAACCGTTCATAATAGGCTCCTTTCGGGGATTCAATATACAACCCTGTACTTTACTACAGGGCAAGGAAAAAAATTGGTCGCATTGAAGTGCAGTTATGTTTGTGTTGGGAGTGTGTTATTATTTACTATGAGCTTTCAATGTATAACATAGAACCAAACAATTAGAGTAGCAAAGAAATAAGGGGTCTTAATTATAGAACGAGAAGATAAGTAAGAGAGCGGGACCGATTCCGACATTTCATGTACGGGACGACCTCTGGCTTGACAGGCTAGTACTTACCAACGAGAAAATCATTCATGGTTGCAATATAGCTGCAATTTATGTGTTAAATATTCCCCTTTTCAATGGACTGTACTAGCCAAATAAATGGCCTTTGATAGATCATTTTCTCCCCCCGGTATACTATTAAAATGTAGTTTACTTATGGTCAATCAGTTATTAGAGTTTATTCCTTCGTGACAAGTTTAAAAAGTAACTGTCTGTCTTTTCAACGGTCTTAATTAGGTTATCTAACAATTATTCATCAACAATAACATAACTCGGTAAATGATTCTAAATCAAACCGGCTACTCCCAGGTAGCTTCCTTACTTCAATGAATTGGTTATTTAGGTATTCATATTGAATAACCAGATTGTGAAACCTTACCAAAATATAAGCGTTATTTCCAGTATTTACTTATAGATACATTTCACTATTCAAAGTATAAACGGTAGTAAATACTAAATTCCATTGAAGCGTCTGTGTAGACCTCAAGTTAGATTATTTCAATATATGTTGCAGCACAAATACTTTTTAAAGAGGGTAACGAGTTACCAAATCTTGTCTTTTTGTATTTCAGAACAGTTGAATAAATGAGAGCTTTTACTAAACGTGATTGTGTATACCAACGTATGGTTTTCCGGTCATGTACAATGTTTTTTGTTAACGATAGGTTACGGTGTAATACTGTGCAAGTACGAATATTGTTGGTTTAAAAGTAGTCATGGATTAAGTTTTCTCCTGCAATATAGCTGTGGGAGGGGAAGTTCAATTACTTTACTTAGGGAGTTGAGTATGGGGTGAATATTCTATTTATGTTATGTATGCTTGGACTTGGGACTCTTGTTGCTCAAGAGCCGATAACGCATTCCACCCTGGATGAAGAAGCTTCTGCTATGCTCCAGGAAGGAAAACCTACTGTAGCTGTTTTAGATTTCGAAGGCCGGGGTATTACTCAACTAGAAGCGGCCACCCTCACCGATCGCCTTATGTCAGAATTAGCAAAGACCGAAGCTGTGATTTTAGTGGAGCGGCAACAGGTAGATGAGATTCTTAAAGAACAGGGTTTCCAGCAAAGCGGGTGTACCACGGTGGAATGTGCAGCTGAAGTAGGCGCTCTTTTGGGAGTCCAAAAGATGGTTGCTGGATCGGTAGGGAAAATCGGTGAAACATATACTATTGACGCTAAAATGTTCTCCGTCGAAACAGGGATGACGGAAAAAACAGTGAGTAAGACCTATACTGGGAAGGTGGATGGACTAATTACAGAAATTGAGATCACAGCTTGGGAATTGGTGGATTTAGAAGTCCCCGACCATCTACTAACTAAACAAAAGATTACCACTCCTACTGTAGTAAAAAAGAGCGAGGGTCCCAACTGGCTTTTATGGAGTTTGGCGGGACTTGTAACTGGAGCAGGTATCTACTATGTCCTAACGTTACCTGAACCTGGCCCCAGTACAATTGGTGAACCGCCAGCATTCCCTAATGTGCCTTGAAGATTAATGATGGATATGAGGTACTTTATCGTCGTGAGATAATATCATTAACAGCTTATTCAATTTAGTAAGATTTTATTGTCAAGCCACG
>CAZBEL010000165.1:0-4353 GCA_964490885.1 uncultured bacterium | reverse complement strand
CTGGATGGCCTACGACATCTACTTCGACAGACGGACCCATTATCTTGTTCCCACTCAGCGCACGACACCTTATCCCCGGGACATGTTCCTCTTTTCCCTATCAGAATGGATCCATGAGCACACGGATCCTTACACAGAACGCATTAAGAATAGTGCCGCTATTAAGCAGCTAAAGAAAATCTGGCCATTTAAGTAACTGATTTAGCAGGGGGTTCAATGCGTTTTCGGCTCATGTCAGGGACGCCGAACCACTTAACAACCCGGTCTCCAAGTGAAGGGATCAATTCGGCTAACGCCAGTAACGGTTTGATGGGTCCCTTGTTCACGATGATTTCCGGTGGATGTTCTTCAATAGCCTTTACCACAGCGTCAGCTACCTTCTGGGGAGAAGACGTACCCAACTTGGCTGGTGGTTCAACTCCAGCACTGGCAAACATACCAACATCGGCAATATATCCCGGGCAAATCACGGAAACGGTTACTTCCGTTCCGGCTAACTCTTGACGTAATCCGTCAGACCAGCGAATCAGTCCTGCCTTACTGGCAGAATATATGCTATTATAAGCAACCCCCTTTTTCCCTGCCAAAGAGGCTATATTTACAATACAACCACCTTTATCCAACATTTCAGGTAAAAGTAAACGTGTCAACTCCATAGGGGCTGCTAAATTCACGGTAAGGATTCGCTGCAAACATTCCGGCGAGTTCAGGTGGTAGTACTGGTAATATTCGACGCCTGCATTGTTTACCAGAACTTCCACATTTCCAATGATAGAATGTACTTGGTCCACCAAATCCTTTAATTGCTCTACTTCCTGCAAATCGAAGGGGAGTGGTTTGAAATGAAGGCCGGCTTTACGTAGTTCCTGTTCTATCTGGTTCAATCCCTCGGCTGAACGGGCAACCCCAACAACCCGTGCACCCTGTTCAGCTAACGTTCTTGCAATAACGGCCCCAATCCCCCGTGAAGCGCCGGTTAACAAAACATTTTTTCCATGTAATAATTTCATAAAACTACCTTCGACAATTTGAGTTATCTATTTATTAAATCAGTTCGTCGCACTTAAAGAATTACTTGAGCTATACGACTTAATGGCGAATAACAGTAATTTTCTGAAATGACCGTGATCCATTTTTATTAAACAGCGCTAGGAGATACACACCACTCCCCACCCATTGCCCTTGCTCATCTCGACCATCCCAGAAAGCCTGGTATCCCTCTGTCGTAGCACTGGTTTCAATCGTGCGGATGACTCGTCCTGTGAGGGTCATGACTTTACAGGTAGTTTCATCCATTAACCCATCTATAACCAAAGGGGTAGCGCTGGGTATGTGGAAAGGGCTGGGGAAGATCTCCACGTTTCGATATGTTTTATTTACCTTGGCAAAGGGAATTTTCAAAACGCTGATCCCTCGTGTCGTAGCTATGTAAGCCAGTCCGCGATCTGAATCAAAGGCTAAATCGGTAACTTCATCAGAAAGGAGAAGGCTGTTTGTCGTGAGGAAACCGTCAATCGTAGGCCAGTAGGAAGAACTGGTTGTAAGGATGTGCACCCCTTTAGAAGGGGACGTGGTCCAGATATTCCCCCGTGGGTCAAGCCTAACCTTTGACCCTTCACTGAACGGAATATTGGGATAATAAGTAAAACCATAGCTTTTAATGGGATCCAGATCGGAAAATTGGAGCGTCACACTACCTAAGCCGTAAGGGGTAAGAAGATATAGAATGTCCCGAGAGCCCACAATTAAGGACCAGAGCGTGCGGTTAGACTGATCTAAAAGGAGATCGTCGAGGTGGTACCATATAAGGGGAGTCGAGGGATCAGTTGGGTCGCCAGAAAAATTTAGCATTGTAAGTCCCCCATCCTTGGCATTCCCAACATTCACTTCATTCTCGAAGGCACCAATCCAAACCCGCCCCCAGGAATCAAAACCAATACTGCTGGGTGTGAGACTGAGTGTGTTTTGGGATTCACTTAAGCTAAACTTCCGCCACTGGTTATCGGGACTCCGCACCTTTAAAGGTTCATGATGGGCAGTGGCATAGGCATCAGCCACCCAGAGATTCCCCTGAGAATCGAACTCCAGGTCATTGACCACCATGTACTCGTCTTTGAAATAGTCCAAATAGGTGGTATCAATAAATTGGACGCTATCAGGTTGATCCACGTCTAAAATGATGATCCCCCCACTATAGCGCCGCGGTTCAGGGTAGGTACCATTAATAGCACAGTATAATTTCCCATCAATCGGTCCCTCTTCTAAATCAGCCACAACATCGCGAAAATCTACCTGGACCGTTTCGGCTAAGAAAAACCCGCTATTTTCTAAGTCATTAGGGGATAAAATAAAGTGTTTAGCTAAAATATTCTTCCATTGACCAACGTCGTAAATCGCCAGACCCGTATTAGCTCCGGCCACGAGACGTCCATCTTTCAATACTGTAAGAGCGGTGAAATGATTCGTGTGGGGAGCGTTGGGCATTACCCGTTGAAAGGTCCTGTTGTGGACATCTACGAAAACCAAGCCTGTCTCTGTCCCGGCCACAAAGGTACCATCAGCGGTTTCGTATAAACGACGAAACTTCACCCCCGGTCGCGTTTGCCACTCAATTCCAGTGGCGTTCAAAGCTAAAAACGTGCGCTCTAAAACACCATACAGTTTCCCCTTTTTTGTAAGGATCACGTCCTGAAAAGATTGCTCATCGTCAAAATAATCCCAAATCAACGCTACGGGATTTGTTTTAGTTGGGGTTACTTGATAAACCGCTCCACCACTGACTACCACGAGTGACGATCCCACAATCTTGAGATTATTAATCGGCCCCAGTAAGTCAGGATAAGGTTGTGTCCAGCTATTGGGGTCTTTCAAATTAGCCGTTTTCAGATCACCTACAAAAAGGCCCTTATCGCTGCCCACATATACGCGATCATCCATAATCGCCACACTAGTCATGGTATTAATACTCACTGGCCAGTTGCGAAAAACATCCTTGTAACCATACTCGCCGTCCTGATAGATGAAGTTCACCAATCCCCAATCCTGATTCTGTAAAAATAACCCCAGCACAATTGAATCCGTGATGGCAAAATCGACGATCTCCGTAAGACCAAAGTCGAACTCGTTACGGGAAGCCCGTGCTTTTAGGTCGTACACCTGGATCAGCCCGCGTGGTGTGCTACCTCCAATCCAGAGCCCCCCGTAAGGATCTAAAGCCAACGCTCGAATATCAGTACTAATCAATTCGTCAATGTTGGTGAGTGTGGTAAAAGTCTTATATGCACGGTCAAAAACTAACAACCCGCCTTCGGTAGCGCTAATTAATAGGGAATCCTGTTCCACAATCTCATTGATAACCAATGGTGATGTAAGCGAGGCCCACTTCCCTACCCTCACCTGAGCCTGAAGCACTAAGAAAAGCCACAGGAAAAGGATAATAGAGCCACGGAGTCGCATTTTACGCTTGGAAAGGCACCGGTATGAAGCAGAGGATAAAGATCACCAGGCAGAGGTATCCAATGCGTTTGTTAGCGGTAGAAAGGGGCGTGTAAATATCTTGAATTGGGGGGTGCCGGGTCGTGCGCATGAGGAGCAGAATGAGGGCTCCCCAAACAAGCCAATTCAAAGAAAGAAAACTTAAAGGAATAAGCGCTAAGAAAGCAATCTTGGCGATGTATTGATGCTTTTCACCCAACATGGCGTAGGCGATATGGCCACCGTCTAATTGACCGATGGGTAGCAAATTCAACATGGTCACCAATAGTCCAATCCAACCTGCAAAGGCAATAGGATGCAACATAATATCCTGGGTTTCTGTTAGTCCTGGATACAGTAGGGCAGTGAATAGCTTCATCAACAGGGAATCCCCCAGGATGATTCCTCCTGTACTTTCGACAGTCTCTACGACCGTGGAAAGAGAAAGCCCAATCAGGAGCGCAGGAACGGCTATAATAAAGCCAGCAATGGGGCCGGCAGCACCGATTTGCAAGAGGGCGTCGCGGCGATAAATGGGGGATTTAATTTTGATGAAGGCTCCAAAAGTGCCGATGAGAAAAAGAAAGGGGGGCGCGGGAAGAAAATAGGGCAAGGTGGCATCCACATGGTGCTTTTGAGCATAGTAATAGTGCCCGAACTCATGGCACCCCAGAATGAGTAACAAGGTAAACGCAAAGGGAATCCCCAGTGTAATGTCTGCGAGACGGGTAAAAGGGTTCCCCCCTTCCATCATAGTCCCGGCTAGTAAAGTAGTTAAAACAGTAAGCAGAAAGAGAACCAGGTTCACCCGGGGAATCTTGGGTATTCGCAATAAGACCTTCTCTTCCCGGGCTTCCATCCGAATATACAATTCACCAT
>CAZBEL010000164.1:0-4362 GCA_964490885.1 uncultured bacterium | reverse complement strand
ACTGAAGAAAATGCGGTCAATGAACTTCTGGGCTGTCTCTAAGTTAGGAGGCTCACCAGAGCGAAGGAGTTGATAAACGACGCTTAACGCTTCTTCGGTATTATGGGTAGGATCTTTCTTTACGGTATTTAACAGGAGCATGCCGGCGAAGTTGCGATTGCCGTCAACGACCTCGATGGTCTTAATGCCAGCTTCTTTGAGATGGTCAATGACTTCCTGGGTAACTTCGGCGCCACCTTCATAAAAAATCTCACCCGTGTGTGTATCAACGATATCCTCGATAATGGTGGTCCCGATAATGGATTCGGCAGGATCCTTATGCAGGTTAAATAACGAGATACAGCCGAAAGCATTAAAGATATCACGATTTGTAGAGAATCCCAGGGTCCGCAGCAACATGGTGACGGGGAACTTCCGCCGTCGGTCAATAATGGTAAAGAGACAGTCATTAATATCCGTTGTGAAGTCAACCCAGCTCCCCCGGAATGGAATGATCCGCGCCTGAAATAATTTTGTTCCGTTGGGGTGAATAGATTCGTCGAAAAATACACCCGGGGAGCGCTGTAACTGGGATACGATGACACGTTCGGCACCGTTAATAATAAAGGTCCCTTTATCGGTCATATAAGGAATATTGCCGAAATAGACCTCTTGCTCGATGCTCTGGGCGTAGATATTCCGATTCTCCTCATCCGTGATGTGGAGAATGAGCCGGACTTTCAGCGGGACTGAATAAGTAACCCCTCGATCAATACATTCCTCCGGGGTGTATTTGGGCAAACCTAGGAAGTAGGATTTATATTCCAGGACGTAATTACGATGGGAATCTTCTACAGGAAAAACGCTCTGAAAGACCGATTCCAATCCGGTTAATTCGCGTTCGTCCTCCGGTATGTTTTCCTGGATGAATTGCTGGAAGGATTCCTTCTGGACCGATAGAAGATCCGGAATTTCAACAATAGGGTTAATCCTTCCGAAAGTTACCCGTTTTAGGGGACGATTATTTGAGGATACCAATGAGGCCTCCTTTACGATGAAATGGAGTTAAGAAAGACGATGTAATCTGGTACTGAGGGCAGTTATTTCAACTCGACAGTGGCACCTGCCTCTTCCAGTTTAGTCTTGATTTCGTCCGCTTCGGCTTGAGTAACGCCTTCTTTAATGGCTTTGGGAGCCGAGTCCACGAGTTCTTTTGCTTCTTTAAGACCAAGGTTAGTGATGGCCCGTACGGTCTTAATAACATTGATTTTTTGCTGGCCAATGCTAGTGAGGATAACGTCAAATTCCGTTTTCTCTTCCGCAGCTTCCTGGCCGCCAGCCGCTGGGGCCGCTGCAGCAACGGCTACCGGCGCAGCCGCCGTAACACCGAATTTGTCCTCGATCTCCTTAATGAGCTCAGAGATTTCCAGCATATTCGCCGATTCCAGATATTCCAGTACATTTGCTCTGGTGATTTCAGCCATAATCGTAACTCCTTAGTTTACGTTTTAGATTTTTGTTCTTTTAAACTCTCCAAAACACCCACTAGCTTGGTCATTGAACCACTCAAAGTACGCACCAGTTTGGTGAGGGGACTTTGCAAGAGACCGACCAATTGTCCTAGGAGAACTTCCCGCGAAGGTAGAGCAGCGATCCTGGTGAAAGCTTCCTTATCCAACATGGAACCTTCGAACAGGATGCCCTTTACCACTGGTTTTTCGTGTGTTTTGGTAAATTCTTTTATGATTCTGGCGGGTGTGGCTGGTTCCTCATAAGCGATAGCCAATGCCGTAGGGCCAGCCAAAACCGTTTCATTCAATTCAGGTAGGTTAGATTTTTCAGCCGCAATTTTAATAAGGGTATTTTTCGCCACCCGGAACTCCACAGATTCTTCAGTAAAGCGGCGACGCAAATCAGTAATATTCGCCACGTCTAACCCCTGATAGTCCGTGAAGTAGATGGCCTTGGCGCGCTCCAGTTTCTCCGCTAAATCGGCAACTTGATCAATATTTTTCTGATTAGGCATGGTGGGCTACCTTATGGTTGTATGATCCAGTTTAATCCCCGGTCCCATGGTGGAAGACAGGGTAATCTTCTTTAAATATTGTCCCTTAACCGCTGCTGGTTTGGCCTTAAGAACGGTTTCATAAACGGTGCGAATGTTCTCTTTCAGGGCCTCTTTAGAAAACGACACTTTTCCGCAAGAGGTGTGAATGATCCCATTCTTCTCCACCCGCAATTCTATTTGACCCGCTTTGAGATTGCGCACCGCCTGGGCCACATCCATGGTCACAGTCCCACTCTTGGGATTAGGCATCAGCCCTTTCGGTCCTAAAATTTTACCCAGCTTACCCAGAAAGGGCATCATATCGGGAGTGGCTACAATCTTGTCAACATCCGCCCAACCGGCTTTAATCTTTTCGATATAGTCATCATTCCCCACATAATCTGCCCCGGCCTCCTTTGCCTCGGCTTCTTTGGGCCCCCGGGTCAAGACTAATACTTTTACTTTCTTTCCCGTTCCGTGGGGCAGACTGGTGGTCACACGAATATTTTGATCGGCATGGCGGGGGTCCACACCCAAATTAATGGCCATATCCACCGACTCATCAAACTCCACATGGTCCAGTTCCTGAATCAAATCCAATGCCTCTTCCAACGAGTAAGTTTTGGTACGATCGATGCGGGAATAATTATTCTTTTGACGTTTAGATTTTCTCTTCGGACTCATTGGACTTCGATCCCCATGCTACGTGCCGTGCCTCGGATCATCTCAGCGGCGGCTTCAATGGTGTTGGCGTTTAAATCCTTCATTTTCAATTCGGCGATTTGCCGCAAATCTTCCTCGGTAACTTTCCCCACTTTATCCCGATTGGGTTCACTGGAACCCTTTTCAATTTTTGCTGCTTTTTTCAACAAGATAGCTGCTGGTGGTGTCTTGGTGATGTAGGTAAAACTCCGGTCAGCATACACTGTAATTTCTACGGGGATAATCATTCCCACTTGATCCTGTGTAGCGGCGTTGAAAGCCTTGCAAAACTCCATAATGTTTACGCCGTGTTGCCCCAAAGCCGGTCCAACCGGGGGGGCCGGGTTAGCCTGTCCGGCGGGTATTTGCAACTTAATAAATCCTACAACCTTTTTAGCCATGGCTGAATCCTTATTTCTCCAGTTCCACTTGAAGGAAATCTAATTCAATAGGGGTGGGGCGACCGAAAATGCTCACCGATACCTTAAGTTTCTGTTTTTCATCATTCACTTCCTGAACAAACCCAGTGAAATCCATGAAGGGTCCATCGGTCACTTTTACTGCATCCCCAACTTTAAAGGGATAGGCAAGCACCTCTTGGCCTTCCCGTCCTTCCACGACACCTAAAATACGATTAATCTCATCTGGCTTCAGGGGTTGGGGATCACCCTTCGGTCCCACAAAACTCATCACTCCATTAATATTTTCCACTAAAAAACGAGCTTCCTTGCTCATGTTCATTTTGATCAACAGATACCCCGGAAAAAATACTCGGTTGCGAACCTTTTTCTTGCCATCGCGCATTTCGATGATATTCTCCGAAGGCACGAGCACCTCCAGGATATCCTCCTGATAGCCGCTGCGTTCTACTTCCAGCAGCAGTGTTTCTCGGATTTTCTTTTCCTTTCCCGAGATGACTCTTAGGGCGTACCATTCCATAATTATAACAGGATGTTTAACACTTTAGAGAGAACCAGATCCACCACAAAAAGGAAAAAGGCCAAGACCAAGGATAGCACCAGTACCACAATGGTAGAGCCTTTCAGTTCATCCCACGTGGGCCAGGTGACCTTTTTCATCTCGAACTTCACGTCGGAAAAGAATTGGGTGATTTTCTTTATCATGAAGTCACCGGTATTGATTGAGTAACCCCGAAGGACTGAGCATTGCCCAAAAGGGTTTGGATTCGTTTCATCACTGGCATGATTAATTTCTTGCAGGAGCGGCAGGAATTGAACCCGCAACCCCCGGTTTTGGAGACCGGTGCTCTACCAATTGAGCTACGCTCCTAATTCCAATTAAGCCAAGGTAAACGAAAGCATGTTGGTAATCATTACACTCCTGACAAAAGGATTGAAAATTCCGTTGAGGGGTCGTCCTATTCATTTGGATCTACGATTCGCTTCCGAAACAGGAAACTTACTTTGTTTCCTTGAAGATGACGTGTTTCCGGACAACAGGATCAAATTTTTTATATTCCACTCGCTCCGGATGACGCCGTTTGCTTTTCGTAATCGTGTACCGATAGCCAGTCCCTGCTGTGCTTTCGATATGGATGATGGTTCTTTTGCTATTGCCAGCCATAATGGTTCCTTACTCTATGATCTCCGTGACCACACCAGCCCCTACCGTAT
>CAZBEL010000163.1:0-4374 GCA_964490885.1 uncultured bacterium | reverse complement strand
CGTGAATTTTCGTAAGCCGGACCAGTCCAATGTATCCAACGGCGGGTTTTGGGTTGAGCCGAGGTAAACGTTTATGTGGTGATGAGGATATTTTTTGTCTTCGAAATTCGTTGATCCGCCCTGCAGACCGAGTTCTGTAGTTATTGTTTCTCCTGAGAGGGGGTCTAAAATTGCTTGCTCAAAGGTAAATGAAGTCCCCATTCTGATAGCCGGACCCACCCAAGCATTCCCCTGGTCAAACGGGTTAATAAGATCGTTTTCAGTATGGACATAAGCCTTACCGTAATCCAGGAGTACGGGGTTAGCCACTGAGCCGCTCCACGTCGTTATCCGTTTTCCACGAAGAGAAACATCATCAGGGACGAGTAACCAGTAAATACTGTACATGTAGTAAATATTATTTTTATAGACAACCTGGTTCCCCTGGGTGTCAAACCCAGTAGCCCCTCGTCCGTAAAAATATAGTCGATCGCTGACATCCAGTGAGCTATCTGCCTCGCCTTCGACCCATAGAGGTATTTCTACCAGATTGTCTGGAATGGACGAATAATTGATTGTTCCACCGGTTAGAATATGAGTTTGTTCCCGGCCGTACTTGGAATTAGTGTACATGTGAAACGTACGAGGGTCTATGTTAGAAATGTTATCTAACAAGTTTAAAAGCTGACCGCCTTCTAAAACATAGACATCATCACGTTGAATTTGGATTTTTAACCAAGTCCCGGTTGGTAGTTGTTGTATCGCACCCCGTTTACGAGGGGAAGACTGAAACCAGGATCGGGCTACGGACCAGTTTAAGATGCGATGGGCTAAAAAGCGTTTCTGGCGTTGATTAGATGGTCGTAAGCCGGAAGGAGGTTTTGGAAAACGGAGAATAACGTCCAAAGTGCGATAGTAAGCAGATTTTTCTTCGCGAGGATCGACTTCAAGAGTGGCCACATTCAGACCGCGCAAGCGTTGTTTTTGAATCCAGCGGACTCCCTGGCTTTGTCCGGAAGGGATTCCTTCGGGAAAGGGGCGTTTTTCTCGCGCATTTACCTGAATATCGGGGTACTCTTCAGTAGGTAAACCAATTAGGAAGTGTACCGGTTTGAGATCATCTTCTGAAAAAGCTTCTACTTGAATGCGAAGATGCAGGCGTTCCGGCGTAGACTGAATCACCTGGTATTCAAGACCACCCAAAAGAGGACGCAAAAGTAAAAAAAGGTTAACGACTATGCCGAGGGGTTTCATTAGAAGGGGAATTTAGGATTGCTGGCGGTATGGAATTGATATATGATCACCTTTCGACGTAATTTTTATTATCGGTTCGTACGACGAAAATAGCCCTCTGTTCCCCAGAAACAATTTTCTTTACACTAATAAAAGAGGAAGCTTCATGTTTGATTTAGCAATGATCGCCTCGGTTTATGAGCGATTACAATCCCGGATAAAAGCAGCCCAGGATGTGGTTGGACGGCCCTTCACACTGGCGGAGAAAATCCTGTATGCCCATCTCTATCACGGTGCACCGGCAACGGCTTACCGTCGGGGAGAGTCTTATGTGGAGTTCCGCCCTGACCGCGTAGCCATGCAGGACGCGACGGCTCAGATGGCCCTACTTCAGTTCATGCAAGCAGGGAAAAAACGCGTTGCCGTTCCTACCACCGTCCATTGTGATCATTTAATCCAGGCTCAGGTAGGAGCTCAGGCAGATTTATCACGAGCCCTGGACATGAATGGGGAAGTTTACACTTTTTTAGAGTCCGCTTCGCAGAAATATGGAATTGGTTTCTGGCGTCCGGGAGCGGGTATTATTCATCAGGTAGTCTTGGAGAACTATGCTTTTCCGGGGGGTATGATGATTGGTACCGATTCCCACACGGTTAATGCAGGTGGACTGGGGATGGTGGCCATTGGGGTTGGGGGTGCCGATGCGGTGGATGTCATGGCCGGAATGCCTTGGGAGTTGCTATGGCCAAAATTGATCGGAATACGGTTGACAGGGCAATTAAACGGTTGGACATCAGCGAAAGATGTGATTCTTAAGGTGGCTGGTATACTAACCGTAAAGGGCGGAACCGGGGCCATCGTGGAATATTTTGGGCCCGGGGCCGAGTCCATTTCTTGCACGGGGAAAGGGACTATTTGCAACATGGGGGCCGAGATCGGTGCCACAACTTCCTTGTTCGCATATGACAAAAAGATGGCGGCCTACTTGCGGACAACTGGTCGGGAAGCAGTAGCTGACTTGGCTGATGCCCATTCAAACCTTTTACGAGCCGATTCCGAAGTTTATCAAACACCTGGGGAGTATTTCGACCAGGTCATCGAGATTGATTTAAACACGTTGGAACCGCACATAAACGGTCCTTTCTCTCCTGACCGGGCAACGCCGATCTCACAGTTTGCCACAGCAGTAAAGGAAAATGATTGGCCTCAAAAGTTATCGGTGGGACTCATTGGATCATGTACCAATTCTTCATATGAAGACATAACCCGGGCAGCTTCGATTGCGCGTCAGGCCGTGGAGAAAAACCTGAAGGTAAAAGCGCAGTTTACTATTACACCGGGTTCAGAGCAGGTTCGTCGCACGGTGGAACAAGACGGTCATTTAGAAAGTCTTGAAGAGATCGGTGGTGTAATCCTGGCCAATGCTTGCGGACCTTGTATCGGGCAATGGGCCCGCGCCGGCGCTGAAAAACAGGAGAAGAACGCCATCATTACCTCATTTAACCGGAATTTTGCCAAACGGAATGACGGAAATCCCAACACCCACAGCTTTGTCGCTTCGCCAGAGATTGTCACTGCCATGGCTATAGCCGGAGAAATGACCTTTAATCCCCTCACCGACGCGTTGCGCAATGAAAAAGGTGAAGATGTACAATTAGAAGCTCCTTCAGGAATTGAACTTCCTCCAGGAGGATTACAAGGTGCCCAGGAAGGGTTTCTACCGCCTGCGGAGGATGGAACGACCCTAGAAGTAATCATCGCGCCAGAATCAGAGCGGTTGCAACGCCTGGAACCCTTTCCACCCTGGGATGGCGAAAACATCAGGGGGATGAAATTATTGATAAAAGCTAAAGGAAAATGTACCACTGACCACATTTCTATGGCTGGCCCCTGGCTGCGGTATCGAGGACATTTAGATAATATTTCCAATAACCTCCTCATAGGAGCAGTGAATGCATTCAACGACCGAACGAATTGGGTGAAGAACCAGATAACCGGAACTTATGACGCCGTTCCTAAAGTTCAACGCCAGTATAAAAAAGCCGGTATCCCAACGATTGTTGTGGGGGACGAAAATTACGGGGAAGGGTCTTCCAGGGAACATGCCGCAATGGAACCTCGTCATTTAGGGGTGCGAGTCATTTTAGTTCGTTCATTTGCCCGTATTCATGAAACCAATTTGAAAAAACAAGGGATGTTAGCCCTTACTTTTGCGGACAAAGCAGACTACGAAAAAATCCAGGAAGACGACACCTTTGATTTTCTCGATTTAACTGAATTTAGTCCAGGAGCCCCTTTGACGTTACTGATTACCCATACTGATGGAACGGTGGAAACCATTCGTTGTCAACATTCGTACAACCAAACGCAGATTGATTGGTTTAAAGCAGGGTCAGCTTTAAATCTATTAGCCAAGCAGGCGTCGTAAAAGGATACTTAAAAACGGGGGTAATATTTGAGTTACAGTTAAAGTGGATATGAGAAACCTTTCAGTTGTCCCTATTTATTTGCTTAAATTAGAAGTAGCATTTTTGGTACATATGGTTGAAAAATGCTGGGGTTTTTCTGGGGTTCAACTTAAATAATTTCAATAAAAAGGGATGAACAATGTCGAAACTTTGGGATGACTTAAAGAAAAACATGCGGGAATGGAGCAACGTGGCCGTGGAAAAGGCGGAGGAGGTGAGTAAAATAGCCGTTGCCAAGACCGAGGAGCTAACTAAAATCAGCCGAATTAAGATTGACGTCCATCAGCTTCAACGGGACTTGGGCAAGCTTTTTGAATCCTTGGGAAAAATGGTTTACCACAGTACAAAAGAGGAAAATGTTGCTAATTTCACCGGTCATAAAGAGTATTATGCCACTATAGAAAAGATTGATAAACTGAAGGAACAGATTGCTGAGAAAGAGGACAAAATACAGGAAATCAAAGAAGCTTATGATCTAAAAGAGGCCGAAATCACCGCCACTGTGGAAGCTCTCGAAGAGGAAAAAGAGACACTTGAGGTAGAAGAGACTTCAGGATCAGAGGAAGACACAATAGAAGATCAAGAGGAACCAGCGAAAAAAGCCCCTAAGAAAAAGAAAAACTAATTATCTTTGCGGGGGAATATATTAGTATCACTAATCCCCTATTTTACTGGGGATTTCTTTCATTAAAAA
>CAZBEL010000162.1:0-4423 GCA_964490885.1 uncultured bacterium | reverse complement strand
GTTTCAGGGAAATCGCGTTGGGTAAATTGCTCCAGTTCGTTATTCAGCACACCGGCCAGCAAGCCGCCAATGGCCCCCACGATCTGGAGTTGGGAGGTTCCTTCGTAGATGCTCGTGATCCGGGCGTCGCGGTAGTAGCGTTCGGCCTCGTAATCTTTCATGAAACCGCTGCCTCCCATCACCTGGATGCTGTTGTAAGCCACCCGGTTACTCATCTCCGCCAGGAAATATTTGGAAAATGGGGTCAGCACCGAAGCCAACCGTTCGTAGTATTTACTTTGTTTCCGCAAGTCAGGGTCTATCGGTTCTCCCCTTTGTTTCTGCTCTTCCATCCGCCGTTGGGGGATTTTATATAGATCCACCACCCGACCGGTATGGTACAGAAGAAGACGTCCGGCGGTGATGTTCATCTTCATATTAGTGAGGAGTCCATAAACAGCCGGAATTTCAATGATCTGTTTCCCGAATTGAATGCGAGTACGGGCATATCTAAGGGCGCTGCGGTAGGCTGCTTCGGCTATGCCTAAGGCCTGGGCGGCAACGCCAATGCGGGCACCATTCATTAAGGACATGATGTACTTAATGAGGCCCATCCTACGCCGTCCAATGAGGTAGGCAGGAGTATTGTTGAACGTCATTTCACAGGTAGGTGACCCGTGAATCCCTAACTTGTTCTCGATCCGGCGGATGACGATGCTCTCATCTTTGGGGCAAAGGAACAGGGAGATGCCGCGGGCATCGGTTGTACCTGGTTCCGAGCGGGCTTGGACTAATAGAATGTCTCCATTTCCATTCGTGATAAACCGTTTGACCCCGTTTAAGTGCCAGGTTCCCTGATCGTTACCGTCTTCAGGAGGAATGGCCTGGAGTCGAATGGATTGAAGATCGGAACCGGCGTCTGGTTCGGTAAGGGCCATGGCACCAGTGGCCTCTCCCAAGGCCAGGGGTGGGATGTACTTAGCTTTCTGTTCCTCGTTGCCAAATTCATTGATGGTTTCGGCAATATCCTGAAGACCTACTAGGTTCATCAAGGAGGCATCGGCGCGGGAGACCATTTCTAAGACCGCCAGTTTGATTATCTGGGGCATATTCAATCCCCCGTACTGCCTGGGGAGCGAAATACCCATGAGCTGGGCGCGTTTGAAGTCCTGGAGATTGGCCTGCACCAATGGATGGTACACGACATCCCCATCCACCACTTCATTCCCCTCTTCATCAATTTGCCGGGCGCGATCGGCGATAATGTTGCCGCATAAATCGCCCGCTAGTTCACAAACGTTCAGGTAATTTTCCCGGGCATCAGCGCTGTCGACGGGAGCAAAATCGAAGTGTTCTGCCTCCTCGTAATTGCCCTCTATGAGGTCAGCTAATTCCTGGAGGTTCTGTTGCTCCAGGTTAAAGAGGATATCGGGATTATCAGTAAAGAAGTTCGGCATACGGTACTAAGCCCCGTGATGTTTGTAAGCTTTAATCATCATGGGAATGACCTCGTTAAGGTCACCTACGATTCGGTAGTGGGCAATTTGAAAAATAGGGGCGTTGGAATCAATGTTGATAGCGATGATTTTGCCGGACTGGTTCATCCCGGCCTGGTGTTGGATGCAGCCGGAAATCCCGGCGGCAATGTACAGTTTAGGGCGGACGGTAGTGCCCGTCTGGCCCACTTGGTGATCCTGGCTGATATACCCGTTGTCAACAGCGGCGCGGGAAGCGCCTACTGCGCCTCCGAGGGTGCGGGCCAATTCGTGGATCAGTTCAAAGTTTTCCCGGCTACCTACGCCGGCCCCACCGGCCACAATGATATCCGCTGCTTTCAAATTTACACGCTTTTCGCTGATGACTCGATCAATCACGGTATTGACGAAATCGTCAGGTTCTAACTGGACCTTCAGCGGTGTGACCTTCCCATGTCCGTTTGAATGTGGTTCAGTCAGCTTCATCACCCCTTCACGCACGGTGGCCATCTGAGGGGAATGCTCCGGAGAGACGATCGTGGCAATGATGTTACCCCCGAAGGCCGGGCGAATCTGGTACAGGATATCGTGGTACACTTTTTTCTGTTTTCGGTTTTCAAAGTCGCCAATCTGCAGGTCCGTGCAGTCGGCGGTGAGACCCGTTTTCAGGGTGCTGGCAACCCGGGGAGCGAGGTCCCGCCCTAAAGGCGTCGCTCCAAAGAGTACAATTTGCGGTTTGGTCTGCTGGATGGTCTGTGCCACAACTTTTGTATAGGGCAATGTTTCGTAAAAGGTGAGGCGATCATCCTCGATGGTGTAGAGTTGATCACAACCATAAGACAAAATTTCATCGGTAAAACGGCTCAAATTGTTCCCGGCAATGACGGCCTCTGCAGCCACGCCTAACCGGTTAGCTAACTCCCGGGCCTTACACACTAATTCCAAGCTTACCCCAGCAATGGAACCGTGTTCCAATTCAATGAAAACAAGAACGTTGCCAGTCTGGTTTGTTTTACCCAAAGGTTCGTTCCTCGATAAGTTCGGCTAACAGTGCTTGAATGCCTTGGTCAGTGGGTTCAATCGTTTTCGCCTGGGATGAAGCAAAGACGACATTGGATACTTTATGAACCTTGGTGGGGGAGCCCGGCAGGCCAATAGAGTCCGGGTCCGCCTGGAGGTCTTCCGCAGACCACGTGTCGATGAGCAGGCCTTTAGCCTTTAACTCCATGCACCGGGCAGCCGCCGCTTGTTCTAAATCCTCAGTGTGTTTGCCTTTGAGTTCTTTCCGGATTTCGAGAGTTGTCCGGGCTTTTTTGTATTTAGCCATGCGTTTGGCACCAAAGCTGCGGGGGAGATTCGCTGTGGCAGTAACAGTGATGAGGATGGGTAGGTGGGTGCGGATCTTTTCAGCCGACCGGCCCAGGTTTCGAGAAAGGGTGATCTTACCGTTTTCGATCTTGTGTATTGCTTCCACGAAGGTCACTTGGTTGACTGCGATTTTTTCGGCTACTTGGGGGCCGATTTGGGCTGTGTCACCATCAATAGCCTGCCGACCACAGAGCACCAGATCGAAAGCGCCTAATTTTTTAATCCCCAGGGACAGTGTGTAAGACGTGGCTAAAGTATCCGCACCAGCGAAAGCCCGGTCGGAAATGAGGATACACCGGTCGGCACCCCGGTAAAGGGCTTCCCGAAGAACGTCTGCTGCCCGGGGAGGCCCCATGGTGAGTACAGTAATGGTGCCTCCATAAGTTTCCTTCAATTCCAGTGCCATCTCCAAAGCGTTTAAATCTTCAGGATTGAAAATAGCAGGCAGCGCACCACGGTTCACCGTTCCGTCAGATTTCATAGCCGCCGCGGTGATGTTGTGCGTGTCGGGAACTTGTTTGACTAAAACGACGAGTTGTAAAGGCATAAGGAGGTGCGGAAAATATCATGGACTGAATAAGTTTCCAATGGTTTTCCAAGTCGTTTAACTTTCGCTCTGGGCGTTACATTCTTATATTGCCGCCCGTTTAAAGAGGTAATTATGACACATTGGGTACTCATATTAGGTTGTTCCACTGGTCATGGAGGTGCAACCGCCAAACGCCTGGCCCAGGATGGCTATGGGATCATTGGGTTTCACTTCGACCGGGGCGAAATTCGCCGACAGGCGGATGCCCTGCGCAAGGAAATCGCCCAGATCAATGCCGGGCGGGTACATTTTTTTAATACCAACGCCGCTTCCGTGGAGACTATGGATAAATTTATTCCTATTATCTCTGACATCACCGGAGGCGAGCCGTTGAAGCTCTTACTCCACTCCATTGCTTTTGGAACCACGACGGACTTTTTTGGTGACCGCTCAGTCACCAAGAGCCAGATGGAAATGACGGTGCATGTCATGGGTACGTCGCTCCTCTATTGGAGCCAGAAGTTGTATGCTGCCGGATTATTGGGTAAAGGTAGTCGTATCTTGGGATTAACCAGTGAGGGGAATTATTTGGCCATGGGAGGCTACGGGCCGGTGAGTGTGGCCAAGGTGGCTATGGAAGCGATTCTGCGACAGATCGGTTGGGAATTAGGGCGGCAGGGAATCACCGCTAATGCCATTCAAGCCGGGGTAACGCCCACCCGTGCGCTCACCAAGATTACCGATCGTTGGGAGGAATGGGTGGAAAAGACCCGGGAAAGAAATCCCATGGGGCGTACCACGACTCCGGAAGATGTGGCCAATGTGGTCTCGTTGCTTCTGCGGCCTGAAGCGGATTTTATCAACTGCTCCATTATTTATTGCGACGGAGGCGAGCACCGTTCGGGGACGTTTTAGCATCCCGGTTGATTTTCGCCAGAGTTCGTAAGGCGTATTTGAAATAACTGCTCATGGCGATCATCTACACCATTCAGAGTATTCAGTTTCCAGGATTGCTTACCGTGATGAAGGCATTCACCTTTTTAGGGAGCGAGACATTTTATTTGTTCGTTTT
>CAZBEL010000161.1:0-4426 GCA_964490885.1 uncultured bacterium | reverse complement strand
TGTGTGGGTTTTTTAATAAGGGCAAGAGTTGGGCAAATAGCAAGACCTGAGAGTTCACAACGGGCAAAGCGCAACCGTCTAAACTCTTTTTCTGCTGCTCCAGAATGTACCGGGCAACTTTTTGTTGTACCCGTAAAGTTTCTAAGCGTTTCATCTGGTCCTTCATAATCTTCCCCTTTCATTTTTCTGGCACTAAGTAAAGCACAAACACCATACCACTCCCATTTCCCTGAACTTTTGAGTATTGTAAACCAAAAATAGGACAAATTAACTGCCAGAGAGAAAAAGGGTATGCCCTTTTGACAAATACGTGGTAAGGTAGGAAATACTCAGAAAGGGTGCAGAATATTATGAAGTGCGGAAGCCATGCGCTACCGAAACCATCGATATAGGCGAATCAGGAGGGTTAATAATAGGGAAAAGAGAACCATTGTGGTGATGGGAAAATAGAAACGGAAAGGGTCCCGTTCGATGCGGATATCTCCTGGCAAATGGCCGATCCACTTGAGCTTGTTCCCTCCAAAATACATAAGGCCGCCCACAACCAGAAAAATAACTCCCACAACGATCAAATACTTTCCAAAATATTTCATAACTGTGAATCCACCATGGATAGTAAGAACTAATCTATATCATTAGTGGTAGCTTATTCATTCGACGGAGAGAAGGTTTCCAAGACGGGTGGTGGGCCCGGGTGAGTTAACAAATCCAAGGCAGAATGTAAAATATCTTTTTGAAGACGAATATTATGCGGTTCTCCTAACGGGTAGCCATGACGATATGGAACCACTAATGCCCGGGGAGGCTTCATTTTTAACGTAATATCGCGAATAAACTGAAGGACAACAGTGGGGATTCCCCCTTGTTCAATAGTCGCGGACACCAGACTCACGGTTTGGTTACAAAAAGGTCACACCGGAAATAACAGCACTGCATCCACACCCTCTTCGATAAAAAGATGGGCAACTTTAGGAGCGGTCACTTTTTTCAATCTGCCCGGGGCGGTAATTGAACCCATGAGAGAAACGTGGCGATCATTCACGCTGCCAATGACCTTTTCATCCTGCAATTCCCGCAACCGGTCCAGAGGAAAGGCCAAATTTGGGTCCGAACGGTAACCCTCGTGGTCAAACACCTTACTACGGTGGGTGTCCCGAAGGGTTTTTAAATTAACATCCACGGGGATGACGCGGTGCGTGTAATCACCACCTTTTATGCTCGGGTCAAATTCTTTCTGGTTGGGTAATACCAAGCCCGCTGTAGTCACTACCGCTACTTTTGATTGGTGAAGCGGTTTAGACAGTGTAGCCCAGGGGATGGGTCGTATCCTGCACCACGGATATAACCGCATATAAGTCCTTACGCTAGGGGAAAATTCTGACCAATCACCCATCGTTATCCGTAGACTCTACTCAAACTGCATGGGCAATTGGGGTTTGGTCTGCATAATTCCCTCGATCCGTTCCATAACCTCGGGGGTAAAAACGTCTAACACCTCCAAGGTCTTCAAATTTTCTTTCAATTGGGATACCTTGGAAGCGCCTAAGATTACCGTGCTTACATTGGGATTTTGTAAACACCACCCCAGGGCTAGATGAACCACTTTTATTCCAATTTCATCAGCCAATTTAGTGAGTTTACGAACCTTGCCAAGACGCTCCTTTCCTTCGGGAGAAAGCAATCGTTCTTTTAGCCACTGGTACCCTTCCACCTTCATCCGAGTATCTTTAGGAATTCCACGATTGTACTTCCCAGTCAAAATACCCGAAGCTAACGGCGACCAGATGGTAGTCCCTAAATGGTCATCGCGGAAGAGGTCTAAGTACTCCCGCTCCATCTTCTGGCGTTCGAAGAGATTATATTCTGGTTGTTCCATAGTGGGAGGAGTTAGGTGGTGTTCTTGGGCCACGGAATAGGCTGTGCGAATTTGATCGGCACTCCACTCGGAAGTGCCCCAATACAATATTTTTCCCTGCAATACCAAGGTATGCATGGCCCGAACCGTCTCGACAATGGGCGTGTGATGGTCGGGACGATGACAGAAATAAAGATCCAGGTACTCCACCTGAAGCCGCCGCAACGCTGCATGACAGGCCTCCACGATGTGCTTCCGATGCAACCCACGCTGAGTAGGCCGTTGCCCTCCAAAAAACACCTTACTGGATACGCAATAGCTATCCCGACTCCACCCCAAACGGCGGAGCGCCTGCCCCATGATCTCTTCAGACTTCCCCTGAGTGTACACCTCAGCGTTATCGAAAAAGTTCACTCCAGCATCGTAAGCCGTCTGCATGAGTTTCTGGGCTTCCTCCAACCCCACCTGATTGCCAAACGTTATCCAGGACCCGTAAGAAAAAACACTCAAACGTAATCCTGAATTCCCTAAGGTGCGGTATTGCATCTCCATGTAAATCCTCTCAATATTTTACACAGTTGATATCAATTTAACATGTTGAGCCGGACTCAATTCTCTCCTCATTAATACTCATCTGATAGCCGTCCATACTCCCGTCCCGGCTCAGTCTCAAAAGTACGGATTTTTTTGGCAATGACCCCACAGACATCATCCCGCACGCACTTACTGGCCAGCTTAATGGCATTCGCTACCGCTTTGGCGTTGGAACGACCATGGGCAATAATCACGATCTTGTCGAATCCCAATAAAGGTGCACCCCCATACTCTGTATAGTCCGTTACCTCCCGCAATATGGCTAGACCTTTACGAAGGAAAAACAGACCGATCTTCCAACCTAACCGAGCTTTGAAAGCCATTTTCCCCAATTGGCTTACCGTCTTGGCTGCCCCTTCCAAAGTCTTCACCACAATATTCCCCACAAATCCTTCGGTAACAATCACATCCACAACCCCCCGCAAGATATCTTTCCCCTCAATATTTCCACTAAAAGAGATGCCGGGTACTTTTTCCAACAAGCGGTAGGCTTCCTGCATCTTTTCGCCCCCTTTAGTGGCCTCTTCCCCAATATTTAAGAGCGCCACCTTAGGATCCGTAATCCCGCGAATATCCGCCACATACACCGACCCCATGATAGCAAACTGGACCAATTCTTCAGCGCTGCATCTCACGTTAGCACCCACATCCACCATAAGAGCCAAGTTATCCTGCCGCTTATTTTCATTCAGGGTTGGGTAAACCGTGGCAATAGCCGTACGTCGAACGCCATAAATCCGGGGTATATATTTCGCTGCGGAGAGCACCACCGACCCAGTACTTCCTGCTGATACCAAAGCGTCGGCCTTCCCTTCTCCTACCAACTGGGCCGCCATAGTGATAGATGCATCTGGTTTTTGCTCCACGGCATCCTTGGGAGACTCTTCCATGCTGATCACCTGGGGTGTGTGAAAAATTTCATATTCTCCTATCCCATCACCATGTTGTTGGATATGTTCCTCAATGGCTTTACGGTCACCAATAAAAATGATTTTCACCGGGTGCGAACGCATAGCCTCTAACGCACCGGCAACGACTTCTCGGGGGGCATAATCTCCCCCCATGGCATCTAGGGCAATGGTAATAGGTGGCATGGTAGCTCCTCTTTATTATGAGGGTTAGAAAAGGATAATCAGGGAAGCCAAAGCAAGTCCGACACCATCGGCAAGCAGATCCCGCTTACTGAAATAGCCGTTTGGACGGTGTTTATCGTACCATTCCTTCCCTAAACCTAACAGGACCCCCGTGGAGAGTGCAACAGGATAAGCCTCAGCTTCGCGATACCCACTTTTATTCACCAATACATATTGGACACTCAACATCCACAAACAACTGAAACTCAAATGTTGCACCTTATCAAAACTGGTCCACCGATCTTCTATCCGAACGCTATCTGGAACCGCTTCCTGGGCCCATAAAAACCCGGTAAGAAGAACAACGATGAAAAGTACTTTTTTCATAAACCCTCTCTTCGGAGAAAATTAATACAGTTCAAGCAGAGTCACGATCCTTTTTCTGCCCTGCCATCGAAAAAAACGGCAGAGAGCCGAAGGAAGCATAATAACGACAATATTTTTAAATTCACCATTATGGGGAAAGGAAAGATCCAGTTAGTGAGAGGGGACATTACTACCCTCCCAGTAGACGCCATCGTGAATGCAGCAAATACATCTTTACTAGGTGGCGGGGGTGTGGATGGCGCCATTCACCGGGCAGCTGGGCCAAAACTCTTAGAAGAATGCCGCACCCTGGGGGGTTGTCCCACAGGAGAAGCGCGCCTTACCAAAGGGTACAATCTACCGGCACGCTTTATCATTCACACGGTAGGGCCGGTATGGCGAGGAGGTCGCCGGCAGGAATCAACCTTGCTGAAATCGGCCTACTTATCCAGCTTGGAACTGGCGGAAGCACACCACCTCAAGAGCCTGGCTTTTCCCAACATCAGCACCGGAATCTATGGTTTTCCAAAAAACAAAG
>CAZBEL010000160.1:0-4438 GCA_964490885.1 uncultured bacterium | reverse complement strand
CTCTGGTCGGCTCGTGAGTGGCCCTATGCCAAGGATCATTTACTGCTGAACCGCCAGAATTGGTTGGATACAAACGGGGAATGGCCTTTAAATATCGATCGCCAGTTGCAGTCCTTTAACAACGGTCAAAACGGGAAAGAAGGATTGTACCTGGCTCCTGACCATCCCGAAGTAACCAAATATTTACTCACTGTATTTAGAGAACTGATTGCGAAGTATGAAGTTGATGGCCTCCATTTAGATTACGTGCGATATCATGGTCGCGATTACGGTTATAATCCCTATGCCATCGCCGCTTATCGCCAGGAAACGGGGATGTCGCCTCCTCCTTCAACAACCATTGTAATGAACTCAACGGGTTCTGATCCAGCTTCTTCCCGGCAGGTAATCATGTGGGATGATTTCCGGCGCAAGGCCATCACCGATTTAGTCCGCCAGACCAGAGATATGCTCCGCGAGGTACGGCCCCAGTGTATTTTGTCAGCAGCCGTGAAGCCGAATTTGTACGTCGCCAGGGAACAATTTCTCCAGGAATGGGATGTATGGCTGGCCGCGAATTATGTAGACTGGATTATTCCCATGAATTATACTCCCAATATCCGCGAGTTTGCCAAGAATATTGATGTTATTTACGACAATCTCCCCAGTAAATATCGTAACCGTATCATCATGGGCGTAGCCACTTATAACCAGGTTTCCGAAGATGCGGCAGATAAGATAAAATACACTCGGATTACCCATTTCCCGGGCATTTCCCTCTTTTCTTACAATACTATCCAAAAAAATCCCCTCTATTTCGCTCCCATCCGGGAAGCCCTTTTCCCGTAGTCCTTCCTAAAGACCGAGGATTTACCAGTATCCTCTATCGACTTAGGTCGACCATTACCGGCTGTCGCCGAACATTTCCTTAAGCATATACTTTGCGGGGTGGGCGGGAAGTGATTATTTTCTGCCAACCATGAACAGCCACTTTTATGCACTATCGAGGGCCTTTACAGTGAGAATTATCTTCCCGAGTTTAAACCTTTTCAAGAACTGCCTAGTATGAAAGACCCTTTTCCCGCCGCTCCCCCTTCTTTGTGGTTGGATACGTACGGAACCTACACTCCTTCACCACCTTTAGAGACTTCCCTTTCGGTGGATGTGGCAATCATTGGTGGTGGCTTCACCGGACTGGCTACGGCCCATGAGTTGAAGCGAGCCGATCCTCATTTAAGAGTTGTTGTCTTAGAAGCTCAGGAAATCGGTTACGGTTCAAGCGGCCGGAATGGATCGTTTGCTATGACCGTGATCGGCCTAGGGATCGGGGTCACCGCTCTTCTGAAAGGGAAAGATTTTCTCCAACGGGCTCATGGCTATATGATGGAGGCCGTAGACGGATTAGACCAACTCATCACTGAGCATAACCTAGAGTGTGATCGTATCCGGCCTGGTTTTTTACGAGTCGCCACCACCAAGGCTTATATCAAACGGATTCAGCACGACATTGAGTTGATTAATTCTTTAGGTTTCGAGGATATCGAATGGTTGGACCAGGAGGCTGTTCGCCAACGTGTTAATTCACAGCACTACCTGGGTGCCCTTTGGGAACCGCGTCTTGTCCTCATCAATCCCTTAAAGTTGGTACGGGAAGAGAAACGCTTGGCGATAGACCTAGGGACTGATGTCTTCGAGCATACACCAGTCTTAGAGATCGTTTCCCAGCCAACTTTACAGTTGAAAACACCGAAGGGCACAGTTAAGGCCGAAAAAGTGGTCTTCGCCACCAACGCCTATTCCCATCTATTTCCTGAACTCAAGCGGAAACAAATACCTTCCTTCACCTACATGCTGTCTACCGAACCGCTCACACCGGATCAGTTAGACCCAATTGGTTGGCAGGGTCGTGAAGGAGTGGAAGATGCTCGTAACCTGATCCATTACTACCGCTTGACCCCTGATAACCGGTTGGTGATGGGTGGCGGACCGGTAGGCTTAACCTGGGCAAATAAGTTGTCCGCGGATGGGAATCCCCGCGCCTGGGAACACCTTGAAGAGCATATTCACTTCTTATTCCCCTCTCTTCGCAACGTGGCCATTACCCATCGCTGGGGGGGACCATTCTCCGTTACGTTAAATTTAGTTCCTGCCCTAGGATTTGTGGGTGACGAGAGGGCCGTGTATAGTTTAGGATGCATCGGACATGGTGTTTCCCTCAGTCATCGTAACGCTCAGGTCATCCGGGACCTGATCCTGGAAAAGGATGGTGCCGGGGAAGACTGTCCCTTCCTGAATCAACGCGTGATTCCCTGGCCTCCGGAACCCCTGCGCCTGGCGGCAGCCTATGGTATTCGTTCTTATTTGCTCGTGGAAGACTATGTAAACGAATGGACGCTCCATCGGTCCTAAGGGACGTTTCAAACTACACTGGCCGACATACGGTTTTGAGTGTCGGGATAAAACCCAATAATTTCAACCTGCAAATTCGAGGTTAGACCATGGTAAAACATTCTGTGAAAGCACCTACTGGAACTACGCTGCACTGTAAAAACTGGCAAATTGAAGCCCCATTCCGCATGATTCAGAATAATCTGGATCCTACTGTAGCCGAAAACCCGGAAGAGTTGGTCGTCTACGGTGGAAAAGGCAAGGCGGCACGAAATTGGGAAGCCTTTGAAGCCATTCTCCAGACCCTACAACGCTTGCGGGAGGACGAGACCCTCCTGGTGCAGTCTGGCAAGCCGGTGGGTGTCCTGCGTACGCACACCTGGGCACCCCGGGTGCTCATTGCCAATTCCAACTTAGTTCCTCAATGGGCCACTTGGGAGCATTTCAACGAGTTGGATAAAAAAGGTCTCATGATGTACGGGCAAATGACAGCCGGGAGTTGGATCTATATTGGTACGCAGGGGATTTTACAGGGCACTTACGAAACTTTTGCTGCCGCAGCCACGACACACTTCGGCAGCGATCTATCCGGGAAATTTGTCCTTACTGCCGGTCTGGGCGGTATGGGCGGAGCGCAACCCCTGGCAGTGACCATGAATAATGGCGTTATCATTGCCGTGGAGGTAGATCCCCAACGTATTCAGCGGCGTTTGGAAACACGTTATTTGGACATAGCTACCGAATCATTAGACGAAGCACTAAGTCTGGCCCGGGATGCAGTATTGAAAAAAAAGCCCCTTTCCATCGGGCTGTTGGGTAATGCTGCCGACGTAGTTCCGGAGTTAGCCAAGCGCAGCATCGTTCCCGATATGGTCACTGACCAAACTTCGGCTCACGATGAGTTGGACGGTTACGTTCCCAACGGTATGACCTTTCAAGCTGCCCTGGAGTTACGTAAAAAGGACCCCCAAGAGTACGTCAAACGCAGTTTCACTGCCATGGCTGAACATGTAAACGGCATTCTGAAATTGAAGGACATGGGGGCGATTTGTTTCGACTACGGGAATAATCTCCGGGGACAGGCCTTAAAAGCGGGAGTGGAACGGGCTTTTGACTATCCGGGTTTTGTACCAGCTTATATTCGTCCCCTATTCTGCGATGGAAAAGGGCCCTTCCGTTGGGTGGCACTCTCCGGCGATCCTGAGGATATCTACAGGACCGATGAAAAAGTAAAAGAACTGTTCCCCGAGGATGAAGCCCTACAACGCTGGATCACCCTGGCTCAGGAGAAGGTGGAGTTTCAGGGGTTACCGGCGCGCATCTGTTGGTTGGGATATAAACAGCGGGCTAAGTTTGGTCTGGCACTAAATGAAATGGTCGCTTCTGGAGAGTTGAAGGCACCTATCGTAATCGGTCGTGACCATCTGGATACAGGTTCGGTAGCCTCACCTTATCGAGAAACTGAGGGAATGCGGGATGGATCTGATGCAGTAGCGGACTGGCCGCTGTTAAATGCCCTGGTGAATACGGCCAGCGGGGCAACTTGGGTTTCCGTCCATCATGGCGGGGGGGTAGGTATGGGGCTGGCCATTCATGCTGGCCAGGTGATCGTTACCGATGGTACGCCAGAAATGGGACGCCGCCTGGAACGGGTGCTAACCAATGACCCGGGGATTGGGGTCATGCGTCATGCCGATGCTGGTTATGAGAGAGCCCTCACCAATGCCCGAGACTGGGATCTGGATATTCCCCTGGCCCGGAACAAAAGGTAGTCCTACTTTTCTCACAACAATTCACACCAGACCAGAGCTTACCGAAATATGTTAACCCTTACCAATATCGGCAGACTGGTCACCTACGTTCCTGAGTCTAAAAAAGTAGAGACTTTCACTAACGTGGAAGTCCACATCGAAGAAGGGCGGGTAAAAGCCGTTGGGAAGGGAGTAGGGAAAGAGGAAGATACGTACGATTGCCAGGGACGTGTGGTAACTCCTGGGTGGGTAGAACCATACACCCACCCCGGTGTCTTAGACCGTCGCCAGCGTGGGATGGGCTTCCCCCCCCCCCCCTC
>CAZBEL010000159.1:0-4474 GCA_964490885.1 uncultured bacterium | reverse complement strand
CGATCTTTGTATGAATTCATGTTTAGTCGTTATCAATGGACTTCGTCCTATGAGAACGATGAAATAGAAGAAAAGGAAGATTCAGTGTGGATTCGGGGGGTGTATCGCTACAGGCTGGTGCCCAGGAATGGTGGCGCGCCCCAGGAAGATGAAAACCCCTTCGAGTGGTTGTTGGCCAAAAAAGAGACTGGTTGGAAGCTGGCGCGCTTAATTTACGGTGAAAAGGTTGATCCGCGCTCAAGGGTCCCCGCTTTGCCTGAGCCCAATGGCCAGTTTGCTGTGGGGATCCGGGATTTTTATTTTACCGATCCTGATCGACCAGAAGTGTTCACGAATGATAAGAACGATCTACGCGAAGTAGCCTTTCAAGTTTGGTATCCGGCGGAAACAATAGAGGGTCAAAAACCGCGACCCTATCAAAACCTGAAAATGGCCGAAGCCGCCGCCCACTTTTTAAACTGGCCTCCCTTTGCTAATAGCTACAACGTATTCGTAAGAAGTAATTCATTTTCAAATGTGTTTGCGGAAACCACTTCTCAACCGTATCCGGTGATTTTGTATAATCCCGGTTACGGTGGCTTTACCACGGTGCACCAAACCATCTGTGAGGAGTTGGCCAGCCAGGGTTATGTGGTTGTTAGTATGGGACACGCCTACGAATCGGCCCTGCTGCTAAAACCAGATGGTGATGTTAAGGCCTTCGATCCAAACAACGAAGCCTACCAGACTCGTCTTGCCGAGGCCAACGGTAGCGTGCAGGAAAGGTTAAAAGACCAAATCCTGGGCGCGGAAAATGTGAGAGTAATGGATGCCAGTTACCGCAAGCTCCTTGCAGAGAGCCCATTACATCAGGAAAGCGTGCAAATTTGGACTGCCGATAACCAGTTTGTATTGCGTAAACTCCGAGAGATCAATGAAGCCGACCCCATATTAAAAGGGATAATGGACCTGAAAACGGTTGGGATAGTTGGGCATTCTTTGGGAGGTGCTACAGCTGGTGAAATGGCAATCACAGAACCGAACATCAAGGCGGGGATCAACTTGGATGGATTTCAATTTGGCAGATTGCTGGAAACTGAACTGACCATTCCTTTTATGTTCATGTGGGAAAATGGACGGAGTCGCGGGAATACGACTAATGGGAATGAGCTATTTTTTCAAAAATCAAAGGCTCCCTGTTATTCTTTAGTGATCAAAGACTTTGAACATGCCACTTTTACCGATCTGCCCTTGTTCAACTCCATTTGGCAGTCATCAGAATTGGACCCTGAGGGTCTCCGAGCGATACAATTGCAACGAGAATATATTCTGGCCTTTTTCAACCAATATTTGAAGGGTAAACCGGAGCCATTACTTAGTGGTCCGACGGAGAAATACCCGGAAGTTGTCTTCGAATCCAGGTAAAATGCGAACAATGCGCTACACCTATTACATAGGATGGTTGAATGTCCTGCTTGTCGTATTTCAAGCCGTTGTTAATAATAATGGTGAGTAGCATGAAGAAAATATTAAGCGCTATTTTACTTCTAATTCTATCCGTTTCAATGATACTTGCTCAAGATAGCGATCTTAAGAGTTTAGCACTTGAGGAATTTCAACAGGAGCACTACGATAAAGCGATCAATTTACTCGAAAAGGCGTTGGAGCAATCCCCCGAGGATGCTGAAATCTATTATTACCTTGGATTTTTCAATCACTACCGAGCGTATGACAGTAGACCCATAAAGGGGTACGATTACTCGTACTCAGAGAAGGTTTTTAACTATCTTGATAAGGCAATTGAATTAAATCCCAGTTATGGGAATGCAAAGTACTTCTACGGAGCTGAATGTAGCGCAAATGCCCTTATAGCCATGCAAAACTATGATCTGGAAAAATTGACTTATTTCTACGATCTGGCTTATGAGAAAGGTGCTTACCCGGGTTGGTTACTGGAGTTTGGCAGGAATTTATTAGCTTCTTGTGATGAAGACGCCATTTTATTCACCGGTGGCAATGCCGACTTTGACGTCTGTTCGTATCTTCAGTTGATAGAAGGTTATAGAACCGATATCACCATCATACCAATTGGAAACATCGACAGACCTTGGTATGTGAAATTCTTAAAAAACGGGTTAAAAGGTGGTGTAAGGAAAATTTCCATTAACCTGACAGAATCACAAATCATGGACATTCATCCTTACAAATGGGATACGACGACTGTCATGATACCTGTGTCCCAGGAATTGCGGCAAAAATATGACCTCAGTGAAGACTATGAAATGCCATGGGAAGTTAAACCTGATTTATTTTCGGATCGGTATCAATCTAAAATTGCCGGTGAAAAGGCCAAAATACGGACGTATTTAAGCCCCCAAAGAGCAATATTATTGCAAATTGTTGAGGACAATTTTCCATATAGACCCATATTCTTCTCGAATCTGGCGACCCCATCATTTTATGGTGGGTTGGATCTGTTCTTTCAATACTGTGGTTTAGTTTCAGCATTATTGCCATTTGAAACAGGGGATACAGAATACAGATATAATTATGAAATAATTGAGCACCTGTTTCAAAATGATAATTTTGACGACTTTTCTATGATAAATGAATACGATATTCCCAGAATATCAGGAATTGTATTTAACTATCATCAATCGTTATTGGTTCTTGCAGATTATTACCGCCGAAACAGTGATTTAATGAGGTTGGAAGCACTTACTGAATTCTATAAAAATAAATTAGCAATAGGGTTCAATCCCGTTCAGGAAACCAGGTATTTAGAAATATTAGACAGGATGAAAAAGTAAACGCCACCTGGTAATAACTCCATGCGAAGGATCAATATATATAAATCGATTGCCTCCATTCTCCTCTTATTCCAGGTTCTTCATGGACAATTTATTAAACTACCTACAATTCCAACCGTGGAAGATTTTATTGTGGACACGTTATACGTTACGGTTCCTGAAGATAGCAGTGGTTCAAATTTTCGGTCTGGTTTGCAGGTTTTGGACACGCGAGACTTTCCGGGCCGCGTCCTCGACATTCAGCAGACGGAAAAATACTACGTCATTCCCGTGGATCAATATATTGCTCTAAACCGGCCCCTGGCGGATTTGTTCACCGAGCGCTTTGTAAGGAATTCCATCGATTTTGACGGCACTTTGTACATCACCAACTTGAAAATGTGGTACGATGATAAACCGTTTCTGGCGAAAGGTCGGCGTCTTAATGCTTACACGGTTCTTTACGACAGCGATAAAAAACCAGTTAGTGATTGGCTATGGGAGGTCTCGGTGAAGAAGATTCGCAAAGAAGATGAAGCGGATCAGATCAGACGAATGGTAGAGAAATGGCTAAACCTGCAAAGTGCTGCTATTCAAAACCGGGCGTTCAATCCTCGGCTCTACCCTTATCTTTTCCGCCGGCAACTCCTGGTTTGGACCGATGTGATTGCCTTTTCTGACGGCTATGCGCTCAATGCCCATCTCACCTTAGATTTCCCTCCCGACCAGGAGCAGAAATGGGTTCGGGGTTCCCCGGGCGTCTTTTACCGGAAAGCGGCCTACCATGAATCCATCGCCATAGGGGGCCTGGATCAACAGTGGTATCGGCGGATTAATGACCACTGGGTCGTTCGCCTTTCCGCTACAGGTAGATTGGGATTTAATAATTTCGATAATACGCGTTATTCCCATCTGGATTTCTGGAACGTCTTCTTGCTCAATGTCTCATCCTTGGTTTCCCTGGATTACCGACCGGTATACCATCGGGGGGTGTTCGGCGGGATCGGTCTTTTTAATAGCTTCAACATTTTACCCGAAGTGATAGACCGCTACGAATTGGGGCTGAATCTCACGGTGGGGTTCATTCTACCATGAACAGGTTTTTGATCGGCCTCCTCTCAGCTGTATTAAGCCTTCCGTTATTAGCGTACAACGTTTCCGGGTATGTGGTAGATGCGGAGACAGGAGAGAGCATCATTGGAGTAAATGTATTTATCAATGAATTGGGTATCGGTGACGCCACCGACCTGGATGGGTTTTTCATCCTGCGCAATGTTCAGCCCGGCGAACATATTTTGACCCTCTCCCATATAGCGTATGAGGATAGTACGCGTAGAATTCGTGTGGAGCGGCAGGACCTTTTTCTGGGGAATCTGGCGTTGATCCCCACGCATCTTTCGGCCCAGACGGTGGAAGTGAGGGGCGTTAAAAACAGCATCATTAAAAAAGAGGTGGATATCGCCAGCTTCCAGGTGGACCCGGAAGTGTTAACGGAAGTCCCCCAATTGAATAAGGATGTGTTTGCCCTATTGCGGTATTCTCCCAGCGTCACCATTGCCGACCCTTTCTCCCCCCAGTACTACGTGCGCGGTAGCGACCCTGGCGAAAACCTGGTTCAATTGGACGGGATGACGATTTACAATCCCCAGCATTTCTTAGCTTCCCATGCCATCTTCAACCCTTACGCCATTAAGAATATTGAAATG